>JAPOOQ010000322.1 GCA_026713345.1 Gemmatimonadota bacterium
AGGAGGCCGGGGGGGCGGGCACCGCGGAGGCCCGTGCGGCGGCCGCCGGGAGCGCGCTCGAGTCGCTGGCCGCTGACGATCGCCTCCTCAATCGGCGATCCGAACTTCAGGATCGTCTCCATCGGCAGAAGAGCGTCCGGCGGGAAGCGTCCTTCGCGCACGCGACCCTTGAGCAGGTCGCACAGGTCCTGGACAACGGGCGACCCTCCAACGCGGCCGATCTTTGGGCGCTCACCGTCGATTTGCTGAATCGAATCTCCCGAGAGATCCGGGACGGAGCCACTTCCGATTGGCGCCAATACTGGAATGTCGACAAGGACAACAAGGCGGTGACGCCGAAACCGGAAAACGGCTGTCGCGACGCTTTGCTGTCAGACTTGCGCCGAGAACTCACACCGTTGGGAATCGACGGAGTGCGAGAAGGAAGCTACAAGGACGACAAACGCGCCGATATTCGTCTCTCAGTCCCAGGCGTCAACATCCCGATCGAGATCAAGAGGAGTTGCCATCGAGACTGGTGGAGCTCCATCAAGACCCAACTCATCGCCAAGTACACCTGTGACCCCGGGACCGACGGATACGGCATCTACCTGGTGTTCTGGTTCGGAGAGACCGAGGGCTGTGGCCGAGAGCCGGCGTCGGGACGGAAGCCGAAGTCACCCGACGACATCCGGCAAGCCCTGCTGGGTGCTCTCAACAACCGAGAACGCCAAAAGATCTCGGTCTGCGTGATCGACGTCTCGAAGCCGGAGGCCTGAGTTCCGCTGACAGCCATCCCTCCCGAATCACCCCCCGTGCGCCAGGAACCGCTCCGCCTCCAGCGCCGCCATGCACCCCGTCCCCGCCGCCGACACCGCCTGCCGGTAGAAGTCGTCCATCACGTCCCCGGCCGCGAACACGCCCGGCACGTTCGTCTCCGTCCGCCACGGCTTCGGCAGCCGCACGTACCCGTTCTCCTTGAGGTCGATCTGCCCCCGCAGGAACGCCGTGTTCGGATCGTGACCGATCGCCACGAACATCCCCCCGACCTCGATCTCGGACTTCTCCCCCGTCACGGTGTCGCGCAGCCGCATCCCGGTGATCACCTCGTCCCCCAGCACCTCCTCCACCACGCTGTTCCAGAGAAACGTCATTTTCTCGCTCGCGAGCGCCCGCTCCTGCATGATCTGCGACGCCCGCAGTTCGTCGCGCCGGTGGATCAGCAGCACCTCGCCGGCAAACTTGGTCATGTAGAGCGCCTCCTCCATCGCGCTGTCCCCGCCCCCCACCACCGCGATCACCTTGCCGCGGAAGAATGGCAGCGCCCCGTCGCACACCGCGCACGCCGACACGCCTCCCCCGCTCTGCGCGAGCCGCTCCTCGCCCGGAACGCCCAGCCAGCGCGCGTTCGCGCCCGTCGCGAGCACCACCGTCCGCGCCCGCACCACCGTCCCGCCCGACGAAATCAGTTCGAACGGACGCTGATCGAAGTTCACCTGAACGATATCTTCGGTCACCACGCGGGTGTCGAAGCGGACCGCCTGCTTCTTGAACTCCATCATCATCTCGATGCCGCCGATCCCGTCGGCGAAGCCCGGGTAGTTCTCGACGTCGGTGGTGAACATGAGCTGCCCGCCCGGGATCATGGTGCGGCTGCCCGCGCCTTCGTACACGATGGGGTTCAGGTTCGCGCGCGCCGCGTAGATCGCCGCGGTCCAGCCGGCGGGGCCGGAGCCGACGATCACCAGATTCTCGATATTGTTGTCGGACATGGGAGTCGTTGGGTTGGAAGTTGAGTGAGTGACGCCGGGCCGGGGCCGCCCGCCCGGGCTACCGCGACAGCGTCGACTCTTCCTTGTACAGCGCGGACCGCCGGTAACGTTCCACGCCCCGCGCCAGCAGCAGCTTGATCGCGACGGCGACCGGCACGCCGATCAGCAGCCCCACGAAGCCGAAGTAGAAGCCGCCCAGAGCCAGCGCGAGCAGGATCCATACCGGGTGCAGACCCACCGATCCGCCGACGATCCGCGGGCTGATCACGGCGCCTTCGAGCCCCTGCGCGACACCGTACACGATCGCGACCTTGAGCAGCGAGACGCCCACGCTATCGCTGATCAGCGCGAGGATGATGGCGGGAATGAGCGACACCACCAGCCCCAGATAGGGGACCACCCCAAGCACCGCCACCGTCACGCCCAGCAGGAACGCGTACGGGAACCCCACGATGAGGAGCCCCACCCAGGTGATCGCGCCGACGATCAGCGACGTGAGGACCTGCCCGCGCAGGTAACTGGACAGCAGCTTGTCGTAGTTGCGCGCGAAGCTGTTCGCGCCGGACTTCAGCTTACCCGGCACGAGTTCGCCGGCGCGCGCGACGATGAGGTCGAAATCGCGCAGCAGGTAGAACATCAGCACCGGCGTGAGGACCAGGTAGCCGCCCACGTTGATCAGCGTGCCGAATCCGCGGCCGAGCCCCAGGACGGCGGTCCAGGCGCGCTGTGCAAGGTCGGTTCCCCAGGTATCGAGCAGTGCGCTTACGGAATTCGCGTCGAGATCCTGGATCCGGGTGAGGAGCACCGCCTCGTCAACCAGCGGCAGGTCGAAGCCGAGCGACTCCGGCGTGAGCCCGGCCACCCATTCATGCAGCCTGGCCACGAAGTCGGGCGCCCGGCCGATGAGCGCCTGTGCCTGTCCGACAAACTGGGGGACGCCCACGGCGAGAACGAGCACACCGAGAGCCAGGAACGGTACCAGGATCAGCAGGATCGACGCGGCGCGACCGAGCCTCGGGTGCGCCGAGACCCTGTCCACCACGGGATCGAGGATGTAGGCCAGGACGAACGCCAGGAAGAACGGGCCGAGGAGGGAGCCGGCGGTCTGGAGCACCCAGAGGGCGACGAGAACGGTCGCGACCGTCACCATGTGGGTGTGGCCGCGGATCCCGCGGAAGGGGATGAGGAGCGCGATGAAGGCGCAGTAGATCAGGAAGGGGTTGAGCATCTCCCTGAGGCTGAAGAGGAAGAACCCCGCTGCCAGGATCACCACGGCGCCCTGGATGACCCGCCAGGTCGCCGGGGCGCCGCCCGGGCCGTCCGCGCCGCCGCCCGCGCCCTGGCCGTCCTCGCGGCCACCCTCGCCGGACGCTCGCCCCTTCGAGCCACTCCGCGGACTCACCATCCCGCCTCCGCGATCATGTCATGCGCACGCAGCACCACGGCGCGCGTGTTTTCGTACACGATCCGGGCCGCGGCGTCGGGGACCGGCAGCCACCGACACTCGCTGATCCCTTCGTCGTGCTGCGGGACGGCGCTTCCGAAACGGTTTCGCATGAGAAAGAAGGTACAGTACTTGTGAACGATCCCGCGCCCGTGGCGGAAGGTCCAGTCCACGGTGGCGATCTTCGGACCCACCTCCTCGGGAGTGAGGCCGGTCTCCTCCTCCACCTCGCGGGCCGCCGCCTCGCGCAGGCTCTCGCCGCCCTCGATGTGTCCCTTCGGCAAACTCCAGTTCCCGTACGGATCCCGGATCAGCAGCGCGTGCCACACCCCGGCCAGGGAACGCACCACCACCCCCCCGGCGCTCCGCTCGATGCTCTCCGGCCGGGCGACGCCATGGCTCGATGGGCCAGCCGCTCCACCGCCTCCGTCTCCAGCACCCACGGCGCTAGAAGATCGAGAAGCTGAGGTAGCGCCGCGGGTTCTCCTTGAAGTCCGCCAGCAGCGCCCGGAACTCGGCGAGCGCCTCCACCGCCCCGTCCGCCAGCGCCGGATCGCCGAGCAGGCGGCCGAACGATCCGTCGGGGGCCTCCAGCGCGGTCACCAGTCCCTCCACGCGACCGAAGGTGGAGTCGGCCTTCTGCGCCGCCGACCGCAGGTCTCCCAGCGAGGCGTTGATGTCCTCTGTCAGCTCACGAAGGTTCCGCAGGCTCGCGCTCGCATCCGCCACCATCGTCTCCGCTTCCGCGCCGAGCAGTAGCGAGTCGAAGTGCTCGAAGGAGATGCGGGCCGCGCGGGCGGCGGCGCCGAGTTCCTGGGCGGAGGCGTCCACGCCCTCGGCCAGCGTCTCGAAGCGCTCCGTCTGCTGGGCGATGATCTCCGAGAGCCCGTCGCTGAGCACCCCCATGTTGTCGATCATGTTCTTCAGGTTCTGCGCCGTTTCCTCGGTGAAGGCGACCTCGAAGCGTTCCGAGATGTTCGTGAGGTCGCGGGCGATCTGGTCGGCGGAGGCGGTCAGCCGGGAGAAGTCCGGGATGGCCGCGCCGGGGAGCACCCCCTCCTCCGGGTAGTCGAGGAAGGGGGGCAGCCCGAACTCCGACCGGTCCAGAATCTCCGCCTGCCATTCGCCGAACACCGACTCGGGCGCGAGCAGCACGGCGGCGTTCGCGGGGAAGACCAGCTCCGGCAACACCCTCATCTCGACCATCACGGCTTCGCCGCTGGGGATGACCTCGATGGTCTCCACGCGCCCCACCGTAACGCCGCGGAACTTCACCACCGCGCCCGGAACCAGCGCCCCCACACTGGTGGACGCCGTCCGGAGCTCGGTCTGCCCCCCCTGCCACCCCCCCTTGAGCCATATCGAGCCGAATACGCCCGCAACGATGCCCAGCACCACCACGAGTCCCACGAGCACTTCGCGTCTACGATCCATCGTCAGTCCCTCCTAAAGCCGAAGTAGAGATCCGGATCCCCCTCGACGAACCCCCTCAGCACCTCGTCGCCCGCGGACCGCACCTCGTCCGGAGTCCCGGTGAAGCGGGCCCTGCCGTCGTGCAGCAGAGTGATCCGGTCGGCCACGCGGTAGGCGCTCGTCATGTCGTGCGTCACCACCAGCCCCGTCACCCCGAGTTCGTCGCTCATGCGCAGAATCAGCCGGTCGATCACCGTGGTGGTCACCGGGTCCAGCCCCGTCGTGGGTTCGTCGTACAGCAGGAACTTGGGCGACGGGGCGATCGCCCGCGCCAGCCCCGCCCGCTTCCGCTGGCCACCGCTGAGCTGCGCCGGATAGCGGTCCCCCAGGCCGTTCAGGTCCACCAGCGCCAGACACTCCTCGACCCGCGCCGCAATCGCCTGCGCGTCCCATCCGGGCATGCGCCGGAGTCCCATCCCCACATTCTCGGAGACGGTCATCGAATCGAAGAGCGCGGCGAACTGGAAGACGTAGCCGATCCGCCGCCGCAGCTGGATCAGCTCCTTCCGGCCCAGGTCGGGGACCGAGTACGTGTCGACGAAGATCGATCCCGAGTCCGGCCGCAGGAGCCCCGCCACGTGCTTCAGCAGGACCGACTTGCCACTCCCCGAGGGTCCCACGATGGCGAGCGTCTCCCCGTCCCGGACCTTGAGCGTGAATCCCTTCAGCACCTGCTTCGGCCCGAACGCCTTGTGCAGCTCCTGCAGGCGGATGCTCATCGCTGCCCGCGCTGCATCAGAGGAGCACCGCCGCCCAGAATGCGTCCAGGCAGACGATGACCATGCAGGCAGCCACCACCGCCCGGGTCGTGCTTCTCCCCACCCCCTCCGCCCCGCCCTCGGTCTGCAGGCCGCAGTAGCAGCCCGCGCCGGTCACAACCGCGCCGAAGGACAGGGACTTGATCACCGCGAACCAGACGTCCCAGGGCGCGAAATAGATGCGCAGCCCCTTCACGAACTCCGTCGAGGACATCTCCAGCAGCTGCAGCGCGGTGACCCAACCGGCGGCGATGCCTATCGAGATGGCAAGCACTACCACGGCCGGAAACATCAGGATCCCCGCAAGCATCCTCGGGACCACCAGATAGGCGAGCGGGTCGTACGCCAGCGTCTCCAGCGCGTCCACCTGCTCCGTGACCCGCATCGTCCCCAGCTCGGCCGAGATGTTGGCGCCGACCCGGCCAGCCAGAACCAGCCCGGTAAGGACGGGACCCAGCTCCAGGATCATCGTCTTGCCGACCAGCGTGCCGACGAAGTAGGGCGGAATCGCGCCCGTGAGCGAGTACGACGCCTGCAGCGCCATCACGATCCCGGTAAAGGTCGCGATGAAGAGCGCGATCGGAACCGAGGCCACCCCGACCTTCGCCATCTGCGGAAGGAGGAGCGGCGTCCACACGTCGGTGCTCCGAATTGACGCGGCGGCGCTCGAAAACAGTCGCCATGCCCGGCCCATCGATTCCAGGCCCGCCAGCGTCAGGTTGCCGATCGCGGCAAACGGTCTCAGCAATAGCTCAGCCATCTGCAATTATAGCGAATGAAGAGCCTCCGGCCGGGCGAAACGGCGCGGCGGGAAGGACTCAAGCGTCAGGCTGACCCGGTCCATCGCCGGCTCCGGCCCGCCGTTCGAGCGCCAGACCACTTCGACTTCTCCCACCCGATCCGCATCCGCGCGCAGGGCCACCTCGACCTGGAGATCCTGCTCGGGACTCTCGATCGTCGTCCGGATCAGGCCCCCGGCCTCCGACTCCGGGCGCCGCGACGGATTCCTGAAGAG
>JAPOOQ010000323.1 GCA_026713345.1 Gemmatimonadota bacterium
GGATCTCCAGTTCGAACCCGGCGAGACCATGTCCTTCGAGGCGTCCTTCGACGTCCGCCCCGAGGTGCCGCTGGGCCGCCTGGGCGGGTTCAGGGTGGAGCGTCCCCGCGTGGCCGTGCGCGACGGCGCCGCCGACGAGATCCTGGAGGGACTGCGCAAGGAACACGCGGCGTGGCGGACCGAGGAGTCGGGCAGCCCGGTGGCGGGCGATTCGGTCACGGTGCTCCTCACCCGTATGGAGGATGAGGACGGCGAGCCCGGCGACGCGGACGGCAGCCGCCGCTACGACATCGTGCTCGGCGAGGGCCAGGCCCTGCCCGACATCGAGGAGGCCATCGGGACGCTGGTCCCGGGAGGGGGGGACGAATTCGACGTCGGCTTCCCCGACGACTTCGACGACGAGGAACGGCGCGGGCAGCGCCACCGGCTGCGGATCGAACTGGTCTCGCGGCGGGTGCCGGAACTCCCCGCGCTCGACGACGCCTTCGCCAGGACGGTCGGCGACTTCGAGGACCTGGCCGCTCTGCGGGCCCGCGTCGAGGAGGATCTGGAAAAGGATGCCCGGGGACGCGCGGAAGCGGAGCTGCGCGACCGGCTGCTCCTCCAGGTCGTCGAAGCGAACGACTTCGAGGTCCCCGATTCGATGGTCGAAGGCTACACGGACGCGGTGATCGGGGACGCGAACGGTGTCGATCCCGAGCAGCTCGAAGATCTGCGCAAGGAACTCCGGCCGGCGGCGCAGATGGCGGTGAAGCGCGAGCTGCTGGCCGATCGGATCGTCGGCGAGCACGGCCTTCGCCCCACGGCCGACGAGGTCGGTGCCCGCGTGGAAGAGCTCGCCCGGGGATCCGGCCAGTCCCCGGGACGGCTGCGAGCCCGCCTCAAGAAGTCCGGCGGTCTGCGCAACATCGAGCGGTCGCTCACCGACGCCCGCCTCTTCGAGTTCCTGAAGGACCGTTCCGAAATCACCGACTCCGACTGAGAGAGGATGCCCCTGGACGATGGCGATCTTTCCGCCCTACGTGATCGAGCGAACCAGTCGCGGCGAACGCAGCTACGACATCTTCAGCCGGCTGCTCATGGACCGGATCGTCTTCCTGGGTAGCTCCATCGACGACAATGTGGCCAATATCATCGTGGCGCAGCTGCTCTTCCTCGACGCCGACGACCCCGACCGGGACGTCTACCTCTACATCAATTCCCCCGGTGGCAGCGTCTACGCGGGGCTGGCCATCTACGACACCATGAACCACCTGCGCGCTCCAGTATCGACCTTCTGCGTGGGAATGGCGGCCTCCATGGGCGCGCTGCTCCTGGCCGCGGGCGACAAGGGCAAGCGTAACGCGCTCCCCAACGCGCGGATCATGCTGCACCAGCCGTCGTCCGGCTACCAGGGGACAGCGGCGGACATCGAGATCGCCGCGAAGGAGATTCTGGGCACCCGGGAACGCCTGAACCGGATCCTGGCCGAGACGACCGGCCAGAAGCTGGGCAAGATCAACGCGGACGTGGACAGGGACCGCTGGATGAGCGCAGAGGAAGCGGTCAAGTACGGTCTCGTCGACCAGGTCCTGCGCAAGGGAGTCGCCCGTAACGGCGGTTCGGACCAGGAGGCATAGATGTCAAGCGACAGACACCTTCGTTGCAGCTTCTGCGGAAAGTCCAAGGAGTCGGTCAAGAAGTTCATCTCCGGCCCTTCGGTCTATATCTGCAATGAGTGCATCTCGCTGTGCAACGAGATCCTCGCCGAAGAGGAGGAACGCGAGAACCAGGACGCGTCGGTCTCCACGCTCAAGCCGGAGGAGATCAAGTCCGTCCTCGACGAGTACGTCATCGGACAGGAGCAGGCGAAGCGGGCGCTTGCGGTGGCCGTCTACAACCACTACAAGCGCGTCCACCAGAAGGACAAGCTGGCGGGCGTGGAGATCGACAAGGCGAACGTGCTCCTGGTCGGGCCCACCGGCGTCGGCAAGACCCTGCTCGCGCAGACGCTGGCGCGCATCCTCCAGGTGCCCTTCACGATCGCCGACGCCACGACCCTGACCGAGGCCGGTTACGTGGGCGAGGACGTCGAGAACATCCTGGTGCGGCTGCTGCAGGCCGCGGACTTCAACACCAACGACTGCGAGCGGGGGATCGTCTACATCGACGAACTCGACAAGATCGCCCGCAAGTCGGAGAACCCCTCGATCACGCGGGACGTGTCGGGCGAAGGGGTGCAGCAGGCCCTCCTCAAGATCCTGGAGGGGACGGTGGCCAACGTGCCGCCGCAGGGCGGCCGCAAGCACCCCCAGCAGGAGTACATCCAGATCGACACCACGAGCATCCTCTTCATCTGCGGGGGGGCGTTCGAAGGCCTCGACAGGATCGTGGAGCACCGCCTCGGGCGGCGGAAGATCGGGTTCGGCGAGAGTCCGGAGGAAGACGGGGACATTCGCCCGGCGGCCGCCCCGCCCGAAGGGGGGGACGACGACCTGATGGTGTGGCTCGAGCCCGAGGACCTCCAGCGCTTCGGCCTCATCCCCGAGCTGGTCGGGCGGCTCCCCGTGACGGTCCAGCTCGAGGACCTCGACGAGGACTCGCTCCTTCGCATCCTGCAGGAGCCCCGCAACGCCCTGGTGAAGCAGTACCAGAAGATGTTCGAGATCGAGGGCGTCGGCCTGACCTTCGACCCGGGGGCGCTGCGCGAGATCGCGCGGCAGACGCTCGATCGCGGGACCGGCGCGCGGGGCCTGCGGGCGGTGATGGAGCGGGTGATGCGCGACGTGATGTTCGACCTGCCCTCCCGGAGCGACGTGCGGGAGGTCGTGGTGACTCCCGAGTCGGTCGGTGGCAGGGTGCCTCCGCTGATGGTCCTCAGGCCCGAGGCGCAGAGGAAAGAGGCCTGACGGGGGAGATGGCAACGCTGCACCGGGTCGACGGCTCCTTCGAAATCCCAGCCGAGCTCCCGGTCATCGCCCTGCGCGACATCGTCTTCTTTCCGTACATGGTGCTGCCGCTGCTCATCGGTCGTCCCCCCTCGGTCGCGGCGCTCACCGAGGCGAGGGCCGGCGACAGGCTCGCCCTCCTCGTCGCGCAGAGGGACCCGGGCGTCGACCTGCCGGAGCGCGAGGACCTGTACCGGGTGGGGACGGTGGTGCGGGTGGTGCAGGTGACCCAGCTGAAGGGGGGGACCGCGCGGGCGGTGCTGGAGGGGCTGGGCCGCGCCCGGATCGAGCGCTTCCTGGCGGACGAGTCGCCGCTGCGTGCCGCGGTGACGCTGGTGACCGAGCGGGAACACGACGTCGATCCCGCGCCGGACCCGGGTCTCGACGCGCTGGTGCGCAGTGCGGAGGAGCTCTTCCGCGAGTACGTGCAACTCTGCGACAAGATCCCGGACGACCTGGTCGCCACCGTATCGGAAGCGACCGACCGCGTCCGCCTGGCGCACCTGATCGCCGGCCATCTCCTCGTCGCGAGCCAGGAGAAGCAGGAGATCCTGGAGGCCGCGGACTCTCCTGCCCGGTTCGAGATGCTGCTCGCGTTCCTCATGCGCGAGGTCGACGTGCTCCGCATTCAGCAGAAGCTGGACGAGCAGATGCGGCTGCAGATGGAGATCGGCGAGGGGCCGCGTCCGCTGGAAGAGCAGCTCGACGTACTGCAGCCCGAGTCGGGCCCTCTGGACCCCGAGTGGGTCGAGCTGGAGATCACGATCGAGGAGGCCGACCTCCCCGGTGAAGTCCGCGACCGGGTGGAGAGGGAGTTCGGACGGCTGCGCAAGCTGAGCCCGGTGGCGCCCGAGGCGTCGGTCATCCGCACCTACCTGGACTGGATTCTCGCGCTTCCCTGGAAGTACGAGACCACCGACAGCCTGGACGCGGACCACGCGGCGAAGGTGCTCGACGAGGAGCACTACGGGCTCGAGGAGGTCAAGGAGCGCATTCTCGACCACATTGCGGTCCTTTCCCTGGTCGGGAAGCTGCAGGGACCGATCCTCTGCCTGGTCGGCCCGCCCGGCGTGGGCAAGACCTCGCTGGGACGGAGCATCGCGGGGTGCCTGGAGCGAAGATTCGTGCGCGTGAGCCTCGGCGGCGTGGGCGACGAGGCCGAGATCCGGGGCCACCGCCGCACCTATGTGGGGGCGCTCCCCGGCCGGGTGATCCAGGGCATGCGGCGCGGAGGATCGCGCAACCCCGTCTTCCTCCTCGACGAGATCGACAAGCTGGCCCGGGACTTCCACGGGGACCCCGGCGCGGCGCTCCTCGAGGTGCTCGACCCCGAACAGAACCGGACCTTCACCGACCACTACCTGGAGCTGGAGTTCGACCTGTCGGACGTGCTCTTCATCGCCACCGCCAACACGCTGGGCGAGATCCCCGCGCCGCTGCGGGACCGGATGGAGGTGATCCGGCTGCCCGGGTATCTGGACACCGAGAAGCTGGCGATCGCGCGCCTCTTCCTGTGGCCCAAGCAGGTTGCGCGGCACGGGCTGGAGCCGTTCGCTCCCGAGATCGCCGACGGCGCGATTCGGAAGATCATCGCCGAGTACACGCGTGAGGCGGGGGTGCGGGAGCTGGAACGGCGGCTGTCGCGGGTGGCGCGCAAGCTCGCGCGGCAGGTGGCGGGCCGGGAGGCGGTCGAGGCGGGCGCGGAGGCGGGTAGTCCCGAGCCGGTGGGGCGCGTGGAGGCGGCCGGCCTCACCGAGCTGCTGGGGCCGCCGGTGCACCTTCCCCACAGCCGCGAGGACGGGCGGGACCGGGCCGGGATCGCGTGCGGGCTGGCCTGGACGGCGGCCGGGGGCGAGGTGCTGGAGGTGGAGGTCGCGGTGGTGCCCGGGTCGGGGAAGATCCAGCTCACCGGGACGCTGGGCGAGGTGATGAAGGAATCCGCCTTCGCCGCGGTGACCTACGCGCGGTCGCGGGCCAAGTGGCTGGGTCTCTCCGAACAGTTCCACCGGGAGGTCGACATCCACATCCACATCCCCGAGGGCGCCACGCCGAAGGACGGCCCCTCGGCCGGGATCACCATCGCGGTTGCTCTGATCTCGGCGCTGACCAACACCCCCACGCGGGCCGATCTGGCGATGACCGGCGAGATCACCCTGCGGGGACGGGTGCTGGTCGTCGGCGGGATCAAGGAGAAGGCGGTCGCGGCGCTCCGCGGCGGGATCAAGCGGGTGCTGCTTCCCGGGGCGAACGTCGTGGACATCGAGCGGCTGCCCGACGAGGTGCGCGCCGGGGTGAAGCTGGTGCCGGTCGAGTCGATGGACCAGGTGCTGCGCGAGGCGCTCGTGGCCCGTCGCAAGACCAGGAGCCGCGAGGGCGCGGCGGCGCAGGGGGCGCATCACGGTCTCGGCGGCCAGGTGACGTAGCCGTCCGTGGACCGTCAGGCGGCCGGGATGGTCATCCGCAGCGTGGAGTTCCTCGGGTCCGTGGTCGCGCTCGACCAGCCGTTGCCCTCGCGGCTCCCGCAGGTGGCGGTCGCGGGGAGGTCCAACGTCGGGAAGTCGTCCCTGATCAACCGGCTGCTGGGCCGCCCAAGGCGGAAGGTGGCGCGCGTATCGGCCCAGCCCGGGAAGACGCAGGCCCTTAATTTCTACGAAGTGAACCGCACTTTTCTTCTGGTGGATCTCCCGGGAATGGGCTACGCGAAGGCCCCGAAGGCGGTGCGGGACTCGTGGCGGCGGCTGGTGAGGGGCTACCTTGCCGAGAGCGAGGAGCTGCACGGCGTCGTCTATCTGGTCGACTCGCGCCACCCGCCCACCACGGGTGACCTGGAGTTCGTCGAATACCTGGCGGAGACCGGAACACCGACGCTGATCGCGCTCACCAAGGTCGACAAGCTCAAGCCGAGGGAGCGGGCCCGGGGCATCGCGCCCGCCACCCTCGATCGGCTGGGGGTGTCGTCGGAACAGGTCGTCTCCAC
>JAPOOQ010000324.1 GCA_026713345.1 Gemmatimonadota bacterium
CACCGCCAAAGCGCACCACCTGTTGCGCGTTCTCTTCCCCCGTGAAGATCCCGATCAAGGCGCGGAGAGACTCCTCCTCCCGCCCCGCCGCCACCAGCGAATCGGCCACCACCTTCGCGCGCTCCGCGATCATGATGCTGTCGCGCCGCTCGGACGGCGACAGCGTAACGGGCTCCGGCTCGGTCGCCGGCCGCAGATTCCAGTTCACGGTGTGGAGCCCTGCCCCCGCCGGCCCGTTGAGCGTCTGCACGACCTCGCCGTCAGCGTCCGTGATCGTGATCTCGACGCGGGGAGTGTTCCGCCCGCCCGGCCCGCCACCGGGACCACCGCCCGCCGCCCGGATCGGCACCTCCTGGACAACGCCGGCAGCCTGCGCGCGCGCCGCCTGCGCCCCCGCTTCACCCGCCTCTTCATCACCCACCTCCGCCTCCGCCGCCGCTACCAACTCCTCCGCCACCTCATCCCCGATGTAGTAGCTGATCCGTCCGCCCACCCCCGGCGTCGGCCGCGCGAACCACGCCTGCCCGTAGGACTCCCCGCCCCGCGCCGCCTCGGCAAAGCTGTACGCCGGCGCCGGCTCGAAGGCCCCCGCCCCATCCGCCAGCACCTGCATGGTGAGGTCCTGCAGCGGCGCGATGTCCACGATCCAGATCGAACGCCCGTGCGTGCCCGCGATCAGCTCCCGGTCGCGGGGATGAATGCGCAGGTCGTGGACAGGCACCGTCGGCATGCTCTCCATGAAGCGGCGCCACGACGCGCCCCGGTCAAGCGACGCGTACACTGCGAGGTCCGTCCCCACGAAGAGCAGGTTCGCGTTGCGCGGGTCCTCGCGCACCACGTGCACGAAATCGAGCGCGCCGGTCGGCAGCCCCGCCGCGATCGAGCGGAAGGTGTCGCCGCTGTCGTCCGAGACGTACACATACGGCGTGAAGTCGTTGGTGCGGTGACCGTCGAAGGAGACGTACACGCGGTCCGGGTCGTGCCGGGAGGGCTCGACGCGGCTCACGTAGGTCCCCTCGGGGACGCCGGAGATGTTGCCCGTCAGTTCGATCCACTCGCCGCCGTCGTCCGGCGAGGTCCACACGCGCCCGTCGTCGGTGCCTGCGTAGAGGCGCCCCTGCACGAGCGGCGACTCGGCCAGCGCGGTGATCGTGGCGTGCGTCTCCGCCCCGGTCGCGTCGCGGGTAATGCCGCCGGTGGTATTCGTGCTGATCTCGATCTTCTCGGGGTCCGCGTACGACAGGTCCGGCGAGATAATCCTGAGATCGTCTCCGAGGTTCGTGCTCTTCAGAACCCGGTTGCCGGCCGCGTAGAAGTGGGTGCGGTCGTGCACCGACTGGAAGAAGGGCGTGTTCCAGTTCCAGCGCATGATGCTGTTCGCGGAGTCCGCCGACGCCTGCTCCCGGAACGCCACCACCCGCGGATCGTCCTCCGGGGCGCCGGCGTCCATCAGCAGCGCGATCGAGTCCTGCAGCGGCCGCCACCCATCCTCCCAGTTGGGCCTGCGCAGCCCGTTGCTCTGGCGCGTCGCCAGGTTGAGCCGCCGCATGTTCCCGCCCTGCGACTCGGCCCACACCAGGTTGTGGTCCTCGGGATCCTGTGCGGTCACGAACCCGTCGCCCCCGCTGATCGTCGCCCAGTGGTACTTCGAAATCTGCCCCGACGCCAGCCGGCTGGGCCCGCACCAGGTGCCGTTGTCCTGCAGCCCGCCGCAGACGCGGTACGGCTTGTCCATGTTGAAGGAGATGTCGTAGAACTGCCCCAGCGCCATCGTGTTGAGGTAGCGCCAGTTGCCCCCCTTGTCGTAGCTGATCGCGACGCCGCCGTCGTTGCCGACCACGATCCGCTCGGGGTCCACGGGGTCGATCCACATCGCGTGATGGTCCACGTGGATGCCGTTGGTGGTGTTGCCCGCCGTCCGTCCTCCGTCATTCGAGTAGAGCACGGGCGTGGACGAGAAGTAGACGCGGTCCGGATCCAGCGGATCGACGCGCACCTGCGAGTAGTAGAAGGGACGGGTGTTGGCGTCGTTCACCTTCTCCCACGTGTCGCCGCCGTCGGCGCTGCGGTAGAGCCCGTTGCCGCCTGAGCCGTCTTCCTCTTCCTCGGCCTCGACCATGGCGTACATGACGTCCGGATTGCTCTGGCTGATCGAGAGCCCGATCCGCCCCTTGTTCGCGGTCGGGAAGCCGTTGCCGCTGACCTCGGTCCAGGTCGTGCCGCCGTCGGTCGACTTCCACAGCGCGCTTCCCGGACCGCCGCTGTTCAGGAACCAGGGACCGCGCACGCGCTCCCAGCTGGCCGCGAAGACGACCTGGGGTTCGCCCGGCCGCAGGGCCACGTCGACGAAGCCCGCCTTGTCGCTGATGAACTTGACCAGCTCCCAGCTGTCGCCGCCGTCGGTGGTGCGGTAGAGTCCGCGCTCCGGGTTGGCGCCCCAGATGTGCCCCAGCGCCGCCACGTAGACGACGTTCGGATCGAGCGGGTTCACCACGATGCGCCCGATGACCTGCGTCTCGCGCAGTCCCTTGAACTCCCAAGTCTCGCCGCCGTCGGTCGACCTGAAGATGCCGCCGCCCGCCGAGATCGAGTTGCGCGAGTCCTCCTCGCCGGTGCCCGCCCAGATCTGGTCCGGGTCGCTCGGCGCGATGGCCAGGTCGCCCATCGCCACCACGCGGGGGTCGTTGAAGATGGACTTGAAGGTGATCCCGTTGTTGGTGGTCTTCCAGATCCCGCCCGCGGCCGCCGCCGCGTAGAAGGTCTTGGACGGGTGGGGGATGCCTTCGACGTCGGTAATGCGGCCGCCCATGTTCACCGGGCCTACCGAGCGCCAGCGGAAGGTCTCCCAGACGTCGTCGGGAACCTGTTCGGTGAGCTGGGCCGAGGCGCCGGGCGTGCCGGCGAAGCCGATGCAGAGCCAGGCGAGGGCAACCGCGAGGAGGGACGGGAGGCGGAGGCGAAGCGACAGGTGTTTCATTGGGAACTCCAGAGACGCGAGTGTGTCGTTCACGTGGGTGTGCCGTGCACCGCAGGCGTGACGTTCATTGAGTAGACACCCGGACGCGGGGGGATGTTGGGGCCCGGTCGTCAGCCGCTCCAGTACCCGATCATCTTGTAGATCAGCTTCGCCGCCGTGAAGTCGGGCGCGGCGAGCCCCGGCACCGGCGCGAGTTCCACCACGTCGGCACCCACCACGCGCCGCTCCGCGAAGACGCGCCGCAGCAGTGCCGTCGCCTGCCGCCAGGTCCCGCCGCCGGGCTCGGGCGTCCCGGTGGAGGGCATCACCGACGGGTCGAAGAAGTCGACATCGAAGGTGATGTAGACCGGGTCGCCGAGGGCGTCCAGGGCGCGGTCGAGCCAGGCGTCGCCGCGCCCATTCGATCCGGCGCCGTCCGCGAGTTCCTCCCCGGTGATCACGGTCACGTTGCCGCGCGCCGACGCCACCTCCCACTCCTCGCCACTGATGCCGCGCGCGCCGACCGTGACGAGATCGACCCGGTCGATGACCCTGCCCATCGCGCAGGCGTGGGAGAACGGGCTGCCGTCCAGACTTTCGCGCAGGTCGAGGTGGGCGTCGAGCTGGAGGACCGTGAGCCGATCGTGGGAGCGGTCGGCGTGGGCGAGGACCGCCGGGGCCGAGACCGAGTGCTCGCCCCCGATCATGATCACGCGGCGTCCGGCAGCGGCGTCCAGGACGCGGCCGAAGGCGTCGTCGAGCTCGGTCATGGCGCGGGACGCGTCGCCGTGCGCGAGTTCCAGCGCGGGGAAGGTGTACACGCCGCCGAGCGACGGATCGCGGCCGAGCTCGTGGTCGTAGAGCTCGATGTAGCGGGACGCGTCGATGATCGCGCGGGGACCGAGCCGCGTCCCGGAGCCCCAGCTGGTGGTGGCCTCGTAGGGGACGGGCAGGATCCAGGTGGCCGCCCCGTCCGGGGTGGCGCGCTCGCCGTCGAGTCCCAGGAAGACGCGGGGGAGCTCCCAGGGCAGCGCGTGGAGGCCGCTGGGCGACCCTTCCGGCTGCGTGGGCGACCCATCCGGCTGCGTACGAGACCCTTCCAGCCCCTTGGGAAGGCGGTGGATGGTGTGGCCGGCCGAGCGGGCGGCGGTGGTGGGATCCCGGCGGTTGGGCATGGGGGATGGTCAGGCGGTGTCGGCAGGCCCGGTGGCTTCGGCCGGTGCCGTGGCCCCG
>JAPOOQ010000325.1 GCA_026713345.1 Gemmatimonadota bacterium
CCATCGCCCCGTCCGGCGGCGCGCTGCTGGACCTGCTCGGCCTCGACGCCCGCTCGGTGCGCGACGCCCTGGCCGACGACCGGGCCCGGCGCTGCCCCGACCGCGAGGCCCCGGCGGACCGGAGTTAGAGGAGGGCTTCGGAGAAGATGAGCGGGAAGGGGTTGGAGAGCGCGTTCTTCGGTCCCACCCGCTCGACCATCGTCATCAACGAGAACTGAAGGAGCATCGTGATGAGCTTCGGAATGAACCGCGTCGAACTGATCGGCCGCCTGGGCGCCGACGTCACCGTGAACCACCTGATGAGCGGGGGCCGCGTCGCCAACCTCAGCATCGCCACCGACGAGTCCTATTTCAACGGGTCGGGCGAGAAGGTCGACAAGACCGAGTGGCACCGCGTCGTGACGTTCCAGGACGGGCTGATCGACATGCTGGAGCGCCACGCGAAGAAGGGCCGGCTGGTCCACGCCGAGGGCAAGTTGCAGACCCGGCGGTGGAAGAAGGACGGCGAGGACTCGGACCGCTTCTCGACCGAGATCCTGATCGTGCCCGGCCACAAGGTACAGTTCCTGGACAAGCCGAACGGGGGCAACGGCGCGCGACCCGCGGCGGAGCCGGCGAACGGCGAGGCCATGCCGGCCGGCGGCGCTTCGGCGCAGGGCGACGATTTGGGCTCCGAAATTCCCTTCTGAGCCCTGACTGCTTCCTCCCTCCCAACTCGGGCGGCTGCTTCGGCGGTCGCCCATTTCTTTTGCCGCCGGCTTCGAGCCCGCTCCCGGCCGCGCAATGCGGCCCGGGTTCAGGAGGAGAAGAGGAGCAGGGGATTGGGCAGGCAGACCCAGGGAGTGGAGGGAGTCATGAGCGCCGTCATCAATCTCCGGCACGAGCCGAAGCTGCGCGAGGCGTTCGAATACGCGCATGTCGTGAACAACACCGTGCTGATCGACCGCCGCACGAAGTGGGGCAATCCGTATCGCGTGACCGGCGGAGTCACCCATGCCGAGGCCGTCGCCCGCTACCGCATCCATCTCTGGCAGCGCATCCGCGCGGGCGAGGTCACCCTGGACGAGCTCGCCGGGCTCGACGGCTGCTGGCTCGCGTGCTGGTGCGTAGACAGGCACCCGTGCCATGGCGAGGTCCTCGAACGGGCGGCCGCCTGGGCGGCGCAGATGCTGGCGGAGAGGTCCGATGGGTGATGCGCCTCCGTGCTTCCTCTCGAACGGCGTGCCGGGCCGAACCGCCGATGGGGCCGGTGCGGGTGGTGAGATATACGCCTGCCCGCTGTGAAGTCCTATCGTGCCACACGTGCTCGCTCCAGCAACCCCTTCGGGGTCCTCCGGTCGCTGCGCTCCCTGCGGCCTGGCCAAGAAGCTCTAGGGGCGGACCGTGAAAGCCGACGACCGTGAAGATCGCGGAGCGATCTTCCGCACCATCGCCGGCTTTCCGCACCACTCCGCCCCAAGAGCTTCTAAAGCCAGGTGCTTCCGCTGCGCGCGCGTGTCCCAACAGGACATCACACCGGGGCGCAACGCTCCGGTGGATGCAACCCGATCATGAGGAGATCGTCATGAACATCGACACCATAGACCGCTTCGAGAGCGACGCGCAGTCCGCCACCGCGATGATCTGCGAGAACGCCGCCCTCTTCGGCGCCACCCCCGAGCGCGGCGAGTTGCGCCCCCCCCAGGTCTGGGACGAGGACGACGCGCTCGCCGCCGTGAGCGAGGCCTTCCGCATCATGGCCGAGGGCGCCTGCCCCGACGGCACCCAGCTCGCCGACGAGCGCGAGAGCCTGCTCTGGGGTTTCGTCAACATGCTCCACGCCCAGACCCGGAGGCTCGACCGCGGCGTCGACAAGCTCA
>JAPOOQ010000326.1 GCA_026713345.1 Gemmatimonadota bacterium
CCCGATCGTGCACGGCCTCATGAACCGGGTCGAGCCCTGGATCCTCGGCATGCCCTTTCTATTTGCGTACCTGCTGGTCGTGTACTTCCTCGGGATCGGGGTGCTGATCTGGACAGAGCGGACGGGCGTTTAGTCCGCCTGGCGGGTCGTTGCCCGGTCGGTGAAGCAGCGACGCTTGACATCGACCTGCAGGCTCCACACCATACACCACTACTGTAACACCAAGTTGGTCACATTCTACCCCACGTACCGAGGAGCATCCGAGCAAATGAGCGGAACCGAGAGCCGCCTGAGGACAATGATCGACGAACACCTGGCCCTGGGGCATGCGCCCGATCTCAACCGAAGCTTCAGCGAATCCGGCATTTCCTCGCTGAACGCCGTGGCCTTCATCAGGGTCGTCGAGCGGGAATTCGATGTATCGATCCCCCCGGAGGACTGCAACAGGATCGGAACCCTCGCGAAGCTCATAGGCTACCTCGACACGAAGGTTTAGCAGCCCGTGGAGTAGGTCCCCGCTGCGTTCCCGAACGCGCCATCCACCCCGACTTCGGGCGGTGACCCCATGGAATCCTGGGTCGTTTCCACCACACTGATCTTCGTCTACCTGCTGGCGACGATCGTCATCGGGATCATGGCCAACCGGAAGGGAACCTCCAGCATGGAGGATTTCTTCCTCTATGGGCGGCAGGCCGGGTTTATCGTCCTGTACCTGACGGTGGTGGCCACCTTCCACTCGGCCTTCGCCTTCCTCGGTTCCGGCGGCTTCTTCTACACGCACGGGATCGGCTTCTGGATGGCGGGTACGTGGACGGTTCTGGTTGGCGCGATCACCTTCACGCTCGGCACGCGGATCTGGGCGCTCGGCAAGAAGTTCGGCTACATCACCCCCGCCGACATGATCGCGGACTTCTACGAGAGCGAGACGGTGCGTGTCATCGTGGCCCTCGTGTCGGTGGTCTTCACGCTGATCTACATCCAGGTGCAAGCACAGGGACTCGGGATCATCCTCTCCGTCGCGACCGGGGACCGCATACCGTTTGCGTGGGCGTCGGGCCTGCTTCTGGTCGTGGCGGCGGGGTACCTCATGGTAGGGGGACTGAGGGCGGTCTACTGGACCGATGTGATCCAGGGGATCTGGATGTACATCGCGGTGTGGGCGGGGAGCCTGCTGCTCACCTACAAGCTCTTTGGCGGCCCCGTCGAACTCTGGCGTCGGCTGGCCGCGGAGCGACCGGACCTGCTTGCCCTGCCCGGCCCGGAGGGCTTCTTCACCCCAGGGATCTGGGTCGGTCTGTCGATCGCCCTCTCCTTCGGCATCATCTTCCAGCCGCACATGATGATCCGGTACTTCACGGCGGCCTCGGCCAAGACCCTGAAGCTGCTCGGCGCCACCACCCCGATCTACCTGATGACGCTGTTCATTCCGGCCGCGTTCGTCGGTCTCGGCGGGGCGCTCCTCATGCCGGAGCTGGAGAACGCCGACCGGATCTTCCCGGAACTGCTGACCAGGTACGCGCCGGCCTGGCTCACCGGACTGATCCTGGCCGGGGCGACCGCCGCCGCAATGTCCACGCTGGACTCGATTCTGCACTCCAACATGACCGTGCTGACGCGCGACGTGTACCAGCGCTACGTCGCAAAGGGCCGCAGCGACCGGCACTACCTCGCCTTCGGGCGCTGGGTGGTGGTGGGGCTGCTCGGCGTGGGCTGGGTGCTCACCGTCTACAACTTCGACTTCCTGGTGACGCTGGTGACGCTCTCCGGCGTGGGCGCGCTGCAGCTGATGCCGGCCATTCTGGGCGTGTGCTATCCCGGACGCCGCCTCACGACATCCAGGGGCGTAATCGCGGGCATCTGCACCGGCCTGCTCACCGTCTACCTGACGCTGGAAGTGTGGCCGCGCCCATTCGGCGTGCACGAGGCGCTCTGGTCGCTGGTGGCCAACTTCGTGGTCACGATCGTGGTGTCGCGCTTCACGCGGCCGCCCTCGGAGGCAACGGTCGAGAGGATCCACGGCGAGGTCGAGCGCTTCGTATACGGAGACTAGCGCCCCCTCCCAACAGCGATTTGGGGGTGTTTTCCGTTCGTGGAACTCCGCCAGCGGGTATATTTTTGCCGAAAATCCTGCATTTTTTCTGCGAACCCCTTGCGCGCCAGTGCATTTTTCCCCACTTTCGCCTCGCTCATCCGCAACTCGTCCACTCCGAAAAGGAGAAAACCGTGGACAAAAACTGCATTATCGCATCGGTCGTCGCGGGGGTCGCCATGCACGTTGTCAACTGGCTTGTTGGCATGGTGCCGGGCGAATTCTTCGCCGCGAACTTCGGCGCCATGTGGACCTGGCAGGCCGTCGTCGGCAGCGTCTTCATGGGCGCAGTGCTGGCCACCGTGCTTGGCTGGAAGGGCGCCGGCGATCCCGCCGACGGTGCCAAGGCAGGAGCTACGGTCGGCGTCCTCATGGGGTTGGGCTCAAGCTTCGCGGGCATGGAGGCATTTGACGTCATGGCCCTCGTCGGCGGCATCGTCGCCGGCGCCGTCGTGTACGGCATCGCGGGCGCCACGGTGTCCATGACGACCTCCGGCATGGCATCGGACGGATAGTCCGAGCCTGCGCGAACGCGAGGACATCGCGAAGAGCACTCGAATCACGCATTCCCACCCCGCGTGCCCCACGGGCCGCGGGGTGGCGTGTTTAACCCCGGCTACCCGTCCAGCCTCTCGTCGATGTCGTAGCCCGCGGAGGCCCAGCCGGACGTCTGCCCGACCGCGTCGAAGGTCACGTCGACCCGCCCGAGCCGCATGCCTCCCCAGCCGACCTGGTTGACCACGGTGAACCCGGAAGCACCCTGTCCGAAGACGACCGCCTCGTCGAGGAAGGTGTGGGTGTGGCCACCCAGGATCAGGTCGATGTCGGGCACGGCCGCGGCGAGCGTGCGGTCGCTCGGACGGGCGGGGTCGGAGTACGCGTACCCCAGATGGGAAAGGCAGATGACCAGAGAGCAGCCGAGGCCGCGCAGCTCCCTGCAGGTGGCGCGCGCCGCCGCGATCGGGTCGGTGTAGCGGACGCCTTCGTGCAGGCTCGCCAGCACCAGCTTCTCAAACGCGATGCCGAGGCCGAAGACGCCTACACGCACGCCCCCGAACTCGCGCACGGTGTACGGCTGCACATGTCCCGCCAGCGCCGAAGCGCTCACGTCGTAGTTGGCCGACACGAACTCGAAGCCGGCTTCGGGCAGCATCGCCACCAGGCCGTCCACGCCGTTGTCGAAGTCGTGGTTGCCCAGCGTC
>JAPOOQ010000327.1 GCA_026713345.1 Gemmatimonadota bacterium
CTTGCCGCGGTCCGGGACGTGGGCCCGGCGGAGGTGCGCACCGCCACCTCCTTTGCGCGCCCCCGTGGCTACCAGCCGGACTTCCACTCGCTCGCCACGGACGCGACGCTGATCTACCCGTGGGACCGCAAGGTCTTCGAAGCGGGCGGCTTCGTGGTTAACCCGCGGTACCGCGACGCCGACGCCTAGAGGGCGTCGCCCCCCCCCGCTACACCCCCACCGCCATCGCGGCCAGAAACTCCCGGTTCGTCGGATGGCTGCCGATGCGCTGCAGCAGGAACTCCGCGGCCTCCGGGGCGGGCATGTCGGCGAGGAAGTTGCGCAGCAGGTAGACCCGGTTGAGTTCCGTGTCCGACAGCAGGAGCTCCCCCCGCCGCGTCCCCGACCGGTTCAGGTCGATCGCCGGGAAGATTCGGCGGTCGGCGACTTCGCGGCTGAGTACCAGCTCCATGTTGCCGGTGCCCTTGAACTCCTCGAAGATCACCTCGTCCATGCGGCTGCCCGTCTCGACCAGCGCGGTGGCGATGATCGTAAGCGACCCGCCCCCCTCCATGCTGCGCGCCGACCCGAAGAAACGCTTCGGCTTCGAGAGCGCGTTGGCGTCGACGCCGCCCGAGAGGATCCGGCCGGAGTGCGGCGCCAGGATGTTGTAGGCCCGCGCCAGTCGCGTGATCGAGTCCAGGAGGATGACCGCGTCGCGCCCGTGCTCCACCTGGCGCTGGGCCCGGGCAAGCACCATCTCGGCGACCTGGCGGTGGCGCGCGGCGGGCTCGTCGAAGGTGGATGCGACGACGCGGCCGCGCACGTTGTCCTCCATCTCGGTGACCTCTTCGGGGCGCTCGTCGATCAGCAGTACGGTGAGCTCCACATCGGGGTGGTTCGCCGCGATGGCGCGCGCGATGTGGCGCAGGATGGTGGTCTTGCCCGCCTTCGGGGGCGAGACGATGAGGCCGCGCTGCCCCATCCCGACCGGGGCGATGAGGTCCATGATGCGCATGGAGGCCTCCCCGCCCCGGACCTCCAGGGTGAGGCGGCGGTCGGGGTACCAGGGGCGGAGCTTCCCGAAGTGGGGGCGGGACCCGGCCGCCGCCGGGGCGAACCCGTTGATCCGCTGTACGGTTTGCAGCGCCAGGTACCGCTCGCCCCTGCGGGGAGGACGCACCGGACCGGCCACGGTGTCCCCCTTGCGGAGCCCGAAGGAGCCGATCTGCGGGGGGCTGACGTAGATGTCGTCGGGGCTCGCGAGGAAGCTCCAGCTCTGCGACCGGAGGAAGCCGTACCCGTCCGGCAGAATGTCGAGCACACCCTCCACGACCGGCGTCTCGTCCCGTGCGGCGAGCCCCTCGTGGATCCTGAAGATCAGCTCCTGCTTGCGGAGCCCGACGCAGTTCGGGATGTCCAGCGCTTCCGCGTAGCCCTGGAGCTCGGCTACCGTTCTATTCTTCAGTTCGGCGATTTCCATCGGGAGGTCACGAGAATGGGACCAGGGGGGCGCCTCGGGGATACCGGATGCCGGGCAGTGCCGCCCTGGTGCGGTGAAGATTGGCCGATACGGGCCGAAGAGGGACCGGATGCGGGGCGGAGCGCTCCGTTCCGGTGAGATTATTCCTGTCCGATAGAATTGCAAGCTTTTCCAGGGAGGTCAAGGTTTCTCGTCACAATGTCTCCGGAGACGATTCGGGAGAAGCGCCCATTCCGGGCCCGGCTGCCGGGGCCCCGCCAGTAGCGGCCGGTCCGCATCCGGGCCGCTGGGCACGCCATCGCCGGCTCCTGCTCCATCTCCTGCTCTTCGGGGCGGCGCTGGCCAGCGCCATCGTCGCGGGGGCCTTCCTCGCCGGCCTGGATCCGCTGCGGACCCGCTTCGCCGAAATCGGCGGCGGCCTCTATCCGGTCCCGACCCGCATCCGCTTCGAGCAGCTCACCACCGGTATGACCTTCGGCGCCACCTTCATCGGCATCCTGCTCGCCCACGAACTCGGACATTACCTGCTGGCGCGCCGGCACCGCGTGCCGGTTTCGCTCCCGTACTTCATCCCCTTTCCGCCATACTTCTCCATCGTGGGCACGCTCGGGGCCTTCATCCGCCTGCGGGGGCCGATGGCGAACCGCTCGGTCCTCTTCGACATCGGGGTGGCGGGCCCGCTGGTCAGCTTCGCGCTGTCCCTGCCGGTCCTCGTGGCGGGTCTGACCCTGTCCGAGGTCATCCCCGCGCTGGATTCCGGAACCTACCCGTTCCGGGTCCTCTTCCTCGGCGAATCCGTCTTGCTCGGGAACAGTGCAGTCCTCCAACTGGCCACCTGGTCGACCGTGCCGGGGCTGGAGCCGGGCCAGGCCATCCTCCTCCACCCACTTGCGTTTGCCGGCTGGCTGGGGATCTTCGTTACAGCCTTGAATCTCATCCCGCTGGGGCAGCTCGACGGCGGACACATTCTGTACGCACTCGTCGGACCCCGCCAGCGAACGCTCGGGATGGTGTTCGTACTTCTCCTCATTCCGCTGGGGCTGGTGTGGTGGGGCTGGTGGCTGTGGGCAGGGATTGCAT
Source organism: Gemmatimonadota bacterium (assembly GCA_026713345.1). Classification (GTDB taxonomy): domain Bacteria; phylum Gemmatimonadota; class Gemmatimonadetes; order Longimicrobiales; family Gaopeijiaceae; genus Bin94. Next base: position 2,543 of record JAPOOQ010000327.1, read on the forward strand.
TGGCCGTGGGCCGGGGCCGGGTCGGACACCCGCCCGTGCAGATGGAGGAGGCCGGACCGGGACGGGGCCGGATGATCCTGGGGTGGGTGGCTCTGGCCATCTTCCTACTGAGCTTTTCCCCAGCACCACTGAGGCTTTGAGAGTGTCGAGACACAATCGGCATGGCGGTGGGACCGACCAGCGCGGATTCCGTTATCACATCAGTTATCAGCCCGATTGGCTCGACCGGATCCGGGTGACCCGCAAGCTGCCCTCCGGCAGGCAGTCCACCAAGACTCTCTTCAGGAATCCGTCGCGGCGCCCGGAGTCGGAGGCCGGGGGCCTGATCCGGACGACGATCGAGAGTCCCGAGCAGGATCTCCAGGTCGAGGTGGCCCTGCGCGCGGATGCGGATCGGGTGGGAGAAGTCGAAGTGGTC
>JAPOOQ010000328.1 GCA_026713345.1 Gemmatimonadota bacterium
CAGAACTTTGTGCTGTGGCTGGCGGCCGCCGTGGGCAGCCTGGGCTCCGAGATGTTCTACTCCGAGGACGTGTTCCTGGCAACGTTCTTCGCCTGGTTCGTGACTTCGGTGCTCGGCGGGCTGCTGATCCAGTTCGGGCCCCGGGAGGAGGAGGAGGAGGAGGAGGAGCCAGCCGCGCCGAGTAAGGTGGAACCGGCGCAGGCTGGGCAGCCACAGGTGGGCCACCCACAGGTCACGCCTCCACAAATCACGCCGCCACAGGAAAGCTGAGGACGGCGCCGGAGTGGGTTGTGATATAGCATCGTATATAATCTGATGCGAAATATATAGTAAGCAATATCAATTCCGGTCGCCAGGCGTGTCACAGGCGTCCTGCGCTTGCCCATCACAACATTGCAGGACGGTCGATTCACCCCTACTCTGCACCGGTGTTCCGACCGACACCCCCAACCCGGAGGCTTGCAGCATGACCTGGTCACGGCGGGACTTTCTTCGCACGGGTTCGGCCTTCGCAGCAGCCGGAATCGTCGGCTTTGACGCGGCTCTGCTGACCGACCCCTACGAGGCCGCACGCCGTTACCGGCCCTTCCGGCCACTCCTCCAGGATCCCGATGTACGCGCGGTCGCGATGGCCGCGCTCGAGGCGGCCAGGGGCGCCGGGGCCCGGTACGCGGACGTACGCATCGCCAGCGGGACCACGCGCAGGACCATTGTCCTCGACCGCCGGGTCTCGACGCAGGCGATCATGGGGCAGCTCAACTTCGGGGTGCGCGTGCTCGTCGGCGGGGCGTGGGGCTTCGCTTCGTCGACCATCGTCACGGAAGCGGAGGCCGCGCGGGTGGCCGAGCTCGCGGTGCGTCAGTCCTCGCTGAACCCGTGGGGTAAGACGCGGACCCTGGAACTCGCCCCCGCCCCCGTCGTGGCCGACGGTCAGTGGGAGACGCCGATCGACCTCGACCCGTGGAACTACACGATCCAGGACCAGCTGGAGCTGCAGATCGAAGCCAACGAGGCGATCATGCAGGTCGGCGAGACGAAGGGACTCGCCGGAATCCGCGCCTACTCCTGGTTCGAATTCGGCAGGGCCGATGTGGTCTTCGCTTCGAGCGAGGGATCGTACATCGCGCAGCGCTTCCACGCGTTCGGGAATACATACGCTGCCGACGCCATCTCGGAAGACCGCGCGCGATTCGGTTCGAGCAGCCCGGAGTCGTTCAGGACGGGGGGATACGGGTGGGAGGCGATCGACGGGATCCCCTTCGCGGCGGACGCCGAGCAGGCGGTCGACGACGCCATCATGATGATGAACGCGAAGGATCCCGACGTGGGGCGCTACGACCTGGTGCTCGACTCGTCCGCGGTGTCGGCGGCCTTCAACGCCTCGATCGTGCGGGCGCTCGAGTTCGACCGGGTCCTCGGCTACGAGATGCACGCGGGAGGAACCAGCTACCTCGCTCCCCCGGAGGAGGTGCTCGGGCAGTTCTCCTACAACAACCCGAAGCTGAATGTGCGGGCGACCGGGTCGGCGCCACGGGCCGGCGGCATGTACAAATGGGACGTGGAGGGCGTGGCTCCCGCGGACTACCCGCTCATCCGGGAGGGAGTCGTGGTCGACTACTTCACGACGCGCGAGTTCGCGCCCCAGCTGGAGTGGTGGTACCGGCGCAACGGGATGCCCGTCGAGTCCCGGGGCACGGCCGGGTCGCAGGGCTCGGTGCTGATCCAGGTCGTGGCGCCGAGCATCGCGATCATGGACCCCGGCGAGGAGGACGTCACGGTCGACGAGATGATCGCCGAGACGGAGGACGGGATCTACATCCACCGGGGCGGCTTCGCGTCGGTGGACCCCCCCATGCTGAACATGCAGTTCTCGGCGAGCGGGATGGCCCACGAGATACGGGATGGCAAACTGGGCGAGCCGGTCAGCCGGCCGGTGTTCCTGGCCAGCACCCCGGACTTCTGGCGCTCGATGGACATGATCGGGGGCGCGGGCACCTTCGCCTACAACGGCGGCGGAACCAACAAGGGTGATCCGTTCCAGCAGATCGGGCGCACCGTGGGGGCGCCGGCGGCGCGGTTCCGGGAGGTCAACGTCTTCACCTACTCGTGGTGATCGTGCGTTCGTTGCCTCGGCCTCTCCGCCGACCTATGTGTTGCGTCCTTGGCGTCACTCCAGAAAGGGAAAAACTGTGACATGACCATGTCCCGAAGGATTTCGTACGAACGGGTTCGGCCTTCGCGGCGGCCGGGCTTGTCG
>JAPOOQ010000329.1 GCA_026713345.1 Gemmatimonadota bacterium
CAGCCGGGCGTCGTCGCGCACATCGTGCACGGAGATGTAGTCGTACGGAATGCCGTATTCGTCCAGCCCGACGCGCAGCCAGCCTTCGTCCTGCGTGCTCGTCCAAGTGTGCATGACGGCGATCCGGGGCACGCGTGTCTGGTGCATGGACACTTCGGGCTCGTCGCGGGTGCGGACCGCGGTGAAACCGTACTCGGAACCGGCCGCATCCAGCCGCACCGCCAGGTCGACCTCGGGGTTGTCTTCCTCGCGGATGACGAAGGTACCCGGGTTGAAGTCGCGGTCACCGTCGCTGAACGATTCCTGCGCCGCGTGGATGACCAGATCTTCATGCGCGAAGCGGAACGCGGCGAGCGTGTTGTCGGCGTTGTAGTTGACCAGGTAGACGCCGCCGCGGCGCCCCTCGGCCCCGCCCGGCACCATCACCGACTCGACCATCGTCATCTCGGCATCGAGGATCGCCGGGTCCTCGATCCGCACCGTCTTCGCGTTGAAGAGCGGCCCGACCGTCCAGCCCGTGTCGTCGTAGGGCCGCGGGTCGTCGGGGTTGTAGTACTGCTTGTCGAGGAGCATGTCGGCGCCCCGCGAAAACGGCTGGTCCATCCGCACGACGTAGCTGCCTTCGGCGAAGGTCTCGCCAGCGGCTTCGACCTCCTCCTCCAGCCGGTGCCCCTCGAAGGCGTGATCCTCCATCAGCTGCAACAGCCGCCCCTGCTGGCCGGGGCGCGGGTCGGCGGCGGGAAGCACGTAGGCGGCCGGGCCCTCATTGTAGGCCTTCGCCACCGAGCGCGCGGACTTCTGGTAGAAGTTGTGCAGGAATTCCTCGCGGTTCGTCGCCACCTCGTGCATGGCGATAAGCACGGCGCTCTGTTGCAGGTTGACGTTGTTCCTGATCCCCCAGACAACCTGCTGCACCGGGGTGCTGGGCCGGTGCCACTGGCGTTGCGCATTGGAGCGGATGATGCGCGTGGACGCATTGCCCGCGCCCTGCGTCTCGTAGAAACGGCCGATCGAGTTGCGCATGTGCGCCACCCACATCATGTAGTTGGCGCCCCAACCGTCGTAGAAGTCGAACGTGTACACGCCCGGGACGCCGTAGGCCGTCATGTCCTTCACTTCCTTGTAGGCGAGCCGGTTCCACTCGTTGATGACGATCGGGTCGAGCCAGGCGTTGTAGGGGCCGCGCCCGGTCGAGGTGTAGAGGTGGGACGCCGACTCGTGGTGGTCGTGGAAGACGGTCGGGCGGTACTCGAGGTAGGTGTTCGTCACCGCCTTGGAGAGCGCCAGCGACAGGCCGATGTTGTCGCGGTTGTTGTCGTGCGCGACGTACTTGCCCCAGTAGAGCGGGCGCGTGGGCGTGGTCGCGTCCGGGTCCCTGTGCCGCGCCATGTGCAGGTCGACGACCTTGGCGCGCCCGTCCGGCTCGACGACCGGCGTCATCATGTAGACGAGGTTGTCGCGGATCTCGCGGACGAAGTCGCTTTCGCCGACTGCAAGCCGGTAGGCCAGCTCCATGAACATCTCGGGCGACCCCGTCTCGGGGGAGTGGATCGCGCCTGTGGACCAGTAGGCGGGCTTCGTGGCGCCGATGATCTCGGCGGCCTGCTCGGGCGTTGTGATGCGCGGATCGGCCAGGCGGCGCAGCGCGGCCTTGTTCTCCTCCAGCGCGGCAATCGTCTCCTCCGAGCTGACCACCACCAGGATCATCTCGCGCCCTTCCTCGGACGTGCCGATCGTGAAGACCTCGACCCGTGGCGAGGCCGCGGCGAGCGCGCGCATGTACGAATGGACCTCGTCCGGGTAGCTCAGGATGTCCGGCGCGCCGGAGATGTGGCCGAGATGGTCCAACGGGGTCGGCACCGTCTCGCTGAACGGGAGGTGGTCGACGAGCGGCGTCGAGAAGAACTCCTCCGTGGTGAATTCGCGGATGAGCGCGGTGTACTCTTCGTCGACGCGCTGCTGGGCCGCGAGGGGCAGAGCGAGAAGGAGCGCCGCGGTGGCGATGATGGGCGAGTGACGGAGCGTGCTCATATTGGTGTCCTCGGGTACGGGGGCCGCGGAATCCGCCGCGGCGGCGCCGACTTCATGGTGGAAAGCATGCTGACCATCCCCCATTCTTCCTTGCGCGGCGCGGATCGGCAAGGTCCCAATCGCGGCAGGCCGATGGACCTTCGCGCGCGCGCCGGGTTATAGTCAGGTACCATGAGGAAGATGCGACTGTCGCTGTTCGTGCTCTCGCTCGCCCTTTTCGGCTGCGAAACGACCCCCCTCCCCGGCGAAGGGGAGACCGTGGTGCTAGCCCACGGCCTGGGCCGAACGCGTGCCTCCATGGCCGTCCTCAAGCAGCGCCTCGAGTGGGCCGGATATCGCGTGGAGAGCGTCGCCTACGACTCGCGGGGCGCTTCCTTCCCGGAGCAGGTGACGACGCTCGCGGCTGCCGTAGAGCGCTGCTGCGCCGAAGTCCCCGTCATCCACTTCGTGGGACATTCCCTCGGCGGCCTGGTCATCCGCGGATACCTCGGCGACAACCGCCCGGCCGGGCTTGGGCGCGTGGTGATGCTGGCCCCGCCCAACCAGGGCAGCCTCTTCGTGGAGTGGTTGGGAGAAGTGCCCGGCGGGACCGAGGCGCTCGGCCCGGTCGGCGCCACCCTGGGAACCGGCAGCACCGACCTCCCTGCGACCCTGCCCCCACCCGACTACGAGATGGGAATCATCGCCGGCACCCGCAGCGTCCACCCGATCGGCCCCATCGCCATCCCCGGCCCCGACGACGGAATCGTGAGTGTGGAGCAGGCGCGGGTCGAGGGGGTGCCGATGCTCGTCCTGCCCCGCTCCCACTACCTGATTATGAACAGCCGCCACACGGCCGAAGCGGTGATCCGCTTCCTGCGGACGGGGAGCTTCGAGGGGGCCGGCCAAGCCGTGGGCTGACTCAGCCGTCCCGTTCCAGCCGCCAGACGTCCACGTGGTCCAGGTCGAGGCTGTCCTGGCGGATCGTCAGCAGGTGGTCGGAGGCGGTGAAGGCCGGGGCGACGCCCCGCTTGTCGGGAGACCGGGGGACGCTGGCGAGGAGCCGTCCGTCGGCGTCGAAGACCTCCCAGAGGTCGCCGGCCGCGCGTTTGACCTCGACCCAGAGCTTTCCGTCGGGCGCGATGTACACACTCCCGAGGATCGGTTTCGCGGCGGGCCGGGTGGGGCCCGACGGGTCGCATTGCGCGCTCCGGTTCTCCGCGCGCCACTCCTCGAACTCCCGATTGCCCTCCTCCCACTCGTCGTCCCCGACCGGTTCCGTCGGCAGCGGGCGCTGGATAACGCGCACGGTGTCGGCGCCTTCGTTCCGGGTAACCGCGATGCGGTAGTCGCTCGTGAATGCGGAGTAGACGACGCCGCCCGATCCCGGGTGCTGCACCAACCCCGGGGCGAAGGGGATCGTGAAGAAGCTGAGGTAGCCCTCCCCGTGCTGGCAGATGATTCCCGACGAAAGAGCGCCGGACGGGGGTGTCAGCTGCACCAGCGTATCGCCCGTTGCGCCGCGGCTGTTCAGGCCAACGTACAGCGACTGGAGCACGGAGCCGAAACGCGTTTCGGACGCGGAACCCGTCGCATACCGGTACAACTCGTCCGGGCCGACGGAGTACAGCCGGATGCGGCCGCCTCCGCCTGTCATGCGCCCCCGCGTCCTCTGCTGCCCGAGCCACTCGCCCTCCGCCGACCACTGGCCGACTCGGCCCAGCATGACATCATAGGTCAGGAGCCGGTCGCCCGCCCACGCCAGCGATGAGAGGGCCTGGAACTCGCCCGGCCCCTCGCCCTGCCGACCGAAGGTGCGGCGGTGCGCGCCGTCGAGCCCGAAGACCCTCACCTCGAAGTTGCGCGCGTCGGCCACGTAGACCTCCCCGTCCGGCCCCAGCGCCACGCTGTTCACGCCGCCGAACTCGTCCGGGGACCCGGTGTCGGTCAGGGTCTTCGGCCCGATCGAGACCACCGGGACGAGACGCGCCGGGGGCGGGGTGCCCGTGTTGGTGACGTAAACGGTGCCGCCGATGGTGTCGAAGGTGGTGGCGAAGTCGCCGGGGGGCGCCGCGGCATCCGTTGTGCAGGCGGTGGCGAGGGCGGCGGCGAGTGCAATGAGCGCCCCGGCCGGAGCAATCGTCGGAACAGGAACTGGCTGGGTGGAGAGCGGCGACTCGGGGTGCATTGGGGCTCCTTGGCGGTTGGCGTCGTCGTTGTAGGCGCAGCCGATCGCACCGGCACCCGGGGTGCCTATGTACGCGACTGCACCTTCGGTTGCAGAGACACCGCAATGAGCCCGGGGGTTGCTACGCGCCGCGCCGGTTGATTGCTCCGCGCCGCGCCGCCGGTGCCCGGCCGAGCACCGGCGGAGCCGGGCCAGGAGCTACCGGGCAGCTCCCGCCGCGAAGCGCCAGACGTCCACGTGGTCCAGGTCGAGATGCGACAGAATCAGACATGGTATGATATATAAAAGTATATTTTTGTAAGACGAATATATATCATCATATATCTCTCGGGGTCGAAAAGCGTCATGGCCACCGTGGCTGGAGGTGCGTTTCACGAAAAAACGTTTCAGCTGAAACGTCTCGGCAAGGGTGCTCCACTTCGATGAGACGGCGGCGGTATCCGAATCGTTTGCGCGTAGCGGAGCGGCTAGGAGCCTGGACCCGCTCTCACCAGGATCCGGTACCGGTGGATCTCCTCGCGGTCGAGTTCGTCACGCACAATGCCCATGACCCAGTCCGGGCCCCAGCGCTTGACGGCGAAGCCGGCCGGCACCTCGATCGCGGCAGCGGTCCCGTTCGGCTGCACCGTGATCCACATTCGCGGGGACGCCGTGCCCACCCCGAATTCGGCGACCGCCACGCCCCCGCTCGTCGTGCCCACGATCCCGCCGAAGCTCGGAGCCGTCGTGTGGCGAGCGATCTCCCTGACGTCCTGCTTCAGCCCTTCGAGGGCGGGATCCGCGACGACGGCATGCCGGTACCGCTCGCCGAGGAGCGCCTCGAGGAGCGCGTCCGTCACCGCCGCAGGGTTGGCGGAAGACCGGACTACCATGCGCAGTTCACCCTGGGCCGAGTACTTGCGCGCCTCCCACCGATCGTCGTCGGCGATCCAGACGCCGTCGGGCGCGGGCGCGATGCGAAGGCGCCTGCCGAACGGTGGCTGAGTGACCTCCAGGAAACCGTCCTTCTCGAAAATGGTGACTTCATCGCCGGGCCAGGTTCCGATCGCGTGCACGGGGCCCCCGCCAGGTGGAATCGCCACGATCTCGACCGCGGGGCGCACGGAGCCCTCCACCGGATCGGGTTGGGAATAGGTCGCCCCGATCACTGAGCCGTCCGCAAGCAGGCCCATCGGTCTCGGTGGTATCGGGTTGGTCGCCCGATCGACCGCGTCCGCCGTCCCGAAGCTGCGGACGTATTGGCCCGCGGCGTCGAGGACGGTGACGCGCCTCAGGCCGCGGTCCCCCGCCGCAAGGGTGTCCGGGGACCGGAAGGCCAGCCATTCAAGAGACCGGAACTCCCCCGGCCCATCCCCTGTGCCCCCCCAGGTGGCAACACGCTCGCCGGACGCATCGAAGACCAGGATCTCGTTGCCGCTCCCGTTCACCGCGGCGATGCGGTCCTGCGGCAGCACCTCCACGTCCCGAACGTCGGAGAACACGGCGGAGGCGTCGTCCTCGCGGCTTCGAATGACGAGGTCGGGCTCGGGGGCAAATGTGAGCCGCTCGATGAAGTTCAGGGGCGCATCGCCCAGATCGACGATGCGCACGCCGGCGCTGTCGGTGACGGTCGTGAGGTCGTCGGGGGGTGGGGCAGCGTCCCCGGTGCAGGTGGCGGCAAGGGTGAGCGTGAGAAATGAGGGGAGTCGGCGCACTATGGGACTTCCCTGGTCAGGAGTTCGTACAGGCCGACCCTTTCGGCACCGAGGTCGTCGGTAATACTGAGCACGACCCAGTCGGCCCCCGCATCCTGAACTTCGGCCCCGGCGGGCACCTCGACCGCGCGAACCAGGCGCCCGTCCGGGTCGAAGACATACCATTCGCGGCTCTCCCCGGGACGCGGGTAGTGCTCGACCCACAGGTGCCCGTCGTCCGCCAACAACAGACTGGAGATGGTGGGGAACCGATCCGGCAGATTCCCGCGCTCGAACCGCCACCGGCGCTCGAAGCGGTGGTCGGCGCTACCCGCCGCGGCCAGGCGCTGGTCGTACAAGGCGTCAACGTGGGCAACGGTGATCCCGACGCTGCGCCCGTGCCAACGCACCCTCTTCCGGGTGTTTCCTGTCCAGTCGAGGAATTCGACCGAGTAGTCGTCCCCCGTTGCCATCCACACCCCTTCGTCGGTGGCGGCGAACACCACCCGGCGCCCCCAGGTTCGGGGGTAGTCGGACCCTGACTCTCCGAGCGTCCCCGAAAACACGCGATCGGACCCGGGGACACCCTCGCGAATCCACACGGGTCGGAGGTTGTTCCGGTCCCGGAAAGCCAGCGACACGTTCCATCGGTGCGGCCCCAAGCTGTCCTCGGGAACGTCTCCCCAGTTCGAGAGCACGTATCGGCCGTTGGGTGCGCAGGTCATGCTGTACGGCGACGAGCCGTCAAGCGAAAGACCATGGGAACCCGTGATTTCGCCATCAGCGTTGAAGACCGTGATCCGGTGGAGGTAGATGTCGTAGACGACCACCGAATCGTCGCTCCCGCAAGCGCGCAGCAGCTTGGGGAAACTCCTGAACTGACCCCGCCCCTCCCCGCGCTCGCCCCGCGACCAAAGATGCTGCCCCCGAGGACCGAATCTTCGCACCTCGTACTCGCCCGCCACCATCACCGCGACCCCCCCGTCGGGCATCCGCTGCGCCCCCCGGATGTCGTGGAACCGGTATTCGTCCGGGCCATCAGCGGCTCCGATGAGGAAGACGGCCACGTCTGCCAGCCGCAGGACGGTGGCCGGGCGGTCCGGGTTGTCCGCGACCACGACCGAGTCCTGCGCAGCGGCGAGGTTGCCGGTCAGCGCTGGGAGGGTCGACGCCAGTATCGCCGAAAGCAGCCGGGCCGGCGCCGGGGGCACCCCTACCGCGCCGCCTTCCACTCGGAGAGCACCCTCGCCTCGACGTCGCGACTGAACACGCGCAACTGGTAGCTCCCCAGGGTCTCGCGGTTGCGGTGCCAGTCGAGCGTCTGTGTGGCGGTGACGGCCAGCGGGCGAAAACGAAGACCGGCCGCGATGGCGCGACTGCTGTCCATCCGCCCGTAGTTGAGGTAGCGGCCGCGCGGGGGCTGCCAGAACGGGAGCGGATTCTGAGGAAGCAGCTCGCGTTC
>JAPOOQ010000330.1 GCA_026713345.1 Gemmatimonadota bacterium
CCACCCCCTCACGACACCTCTCCCGCCGCCACATACAGCTCCCCACCCCCGCGCCGGAATTCCTCCGCCTTCTCGCTCATGCCTTCCTCCACTGCCCGTGCCGTGTCCAGCCCCCGCTCCCGCGCGAATCGGCGCACGTCGTCGCTGATCTTCATCGAACAGAATTTCGGACCGCACATCGAGCAGAAATGCGCCACCTTGGCCCCCTCCGCCGGGAGCGTCTCGTCGTGGAACTCCTGCGCGGTAACCGGGTCGAGCGACAGGTTGAACTGGTCGCGCCAGCGGAACTCGAACCTCGCTTTCGAGATCGCGTCGTCCCACTGCTGGGCGGTCGGGTGCCCGCGCGCCAGGTCGGCCGCGTGCGCCGCGATCTTGTAGGCGATCACCCCGTCCTTCACGTCGTCGCGGTTGGGCAGTCCCAGGTGCTCCTTCGGGGTCACGTAGCAGAGCATCGCCGTCCCGTACCAGCCGATCATCGCCGCGCCGATCGCGCTGGTGATGTGGTCGTAGCCGGGTGCGATGTCGGTCGTAAGCGGCCCCAGCGTGTAGAAGGGCGCTTCGTCGCACCACTCCAGCTGCTTGTCCATGTTCTCCTTGATCAGGTGCATCGGGATGTGCCCCGGCCCCTCGTTCATGACCTGCACGTCGTACTCCCACGCGATCCGGTTCAGCTCGCCCTGGGTGCGCAGCTCGGCGAACTGGGCCTCGTCGTTGGCATCCGCGATCGAACCGGGCCGCAGCCCGTCGCCCAGCGAGAAGGAGACATCGTACTCGCGCATGATCTCGCAGAGTTCGCGGAAGTTCGTGTACAGGAAGTTTTCGCGGTGGTGCGCCATGCACCACTTGGCCAGGATCGAGCCGCCGCGCGACACGATCCCCGTGACCCGGTCGGCCGTCAGCGGCACGTAGCGCAGCAGCACCCCCGCGTGCACGGTGAAGTAGTCGACCCCCTGCTCGCACTGCTCGATGATCGTGTCGCGGTAGACCTCCCAGGTCAGCTCCTCCGGCACGCCGCCGACCTTTTCCAGCGCCTGGTAGATCGGCACGGTCCCGATCGGCACGGGCGAGTTGCGGATGATCCACTCGCGCGTGGCGTGAATGTTCTTCCCCGTCGACAGGTCCATGACCGTGTCGGCGCCCCAGAGCGTCGCCCAGCGCAGCTTCTCCACCTCCTCGTCGATCGACGACGTCACCACCGAGTTCCCGATGTTGGCGTTGATCTTCACCTTGAAGCCGCGCCCGATGATCATGGGCTCGAGCTCGGGGTGGTTGATGTTGGCGGGGATGATCGCCCGGCCGCACGCGACCTCGTCGCGGACGAAGCGCGGGTCGAGGCCCTCCCGCAGCGCGATGAACTCCATCTCGGCGGTGACTTCGCCGCGGCGCGCGTAGTGCATCTGGGTGACGGGGCCGTTGCCGCGCCGGGTGGTGCGGCGCAGCGCGTGAGGGAACGCGAGGGGATCGTCGCCCTTGCCGGGGGTGAGGGGGGCGGAGCGGCCGGTGACGCGCACGTCCCGCGCGGCGATCCAGGGGTCGCGGAGGGGGGGGAGGCCTTCGCGGACGTCGTGGCCGGGTGGGCCGCTGGTGTCGTAGACGCGAAGGGGGGGCTCGCCGCCGGAGAGGGCAATTTCGCGCATGGGGACGCGGATGCCGTCGGGGCCGTCGACGTGGACGCGGGTGGAGTTGGGGAAGGCGTCGGGGTAGGGGACGGGGGGTGCAAGCGGGCCGACTGGCTTGATCATTGCGGTCTGTCGATTCTCCCCGGCCGCCGCGTTGTCGCCGGGCGGGAGCGGCCGGCCGCTGGCGGGGGTCCCCGCCGATGCCGCGCTCCCTACGCCGGTATCAGCCGGATCAGGTCATTGGGGTTCGCTCTCAATCCCGTGGCCGCGTTGTGCGTGCGAAGGGATGCCCCCGGCGACTGCGAGGAAGATAGGGACGCGACCGCCGCGGGGCCAATATGGGTTGACCATACTTGTATATATGGGTAGTATGGGTCATGAAGACCACGATCGAGATTCATGACGAGTTGCTCATTCGAGCCAAGCGGTACGCGGCGCAGACGGGGCGTACCCTGCGGGCCGTGGTCGAAGAGGGACTCCGAATCGCCCTGGCGGCCCCCGCATCCTCGGAACCCTATCGGCTGCCCGACCTCAGCGTCGGCGACCCGACCGACGACGATCCCCTGGAAGCGTACTCCTGGCAGGACCTCTCCGAGATCATCTACGAGCATCCGGGAGATCCGGAGCCATGATCGCGGTCGACACGAACGTGCTGGTGTACGCGCACCGCCGGGAGGCGAGTGTACACACGGATGCCGTGCGCGTTCTCCGGAAGCTTGCCGAGAGCGCCCGGCCCTGGGCCATTCCCTGGCCCTGCTGCTACGAGTATTTCAGCGTCGTTACGAACCGCCGGATCTGGCGGGGCGCCCAGTCGACGCCTGACCAGGCCTGGAGCCAGCTGCGCGCGTGGACAGATTCCCCTTCGATCCGGCTCCTTGGGGAGACGCGCGACTTCATGGACATTCTGGAGGGGTTGGTCGTCCGTCCCCGCATCCGCGGTCCGTTGGTCCACGACGCCCGAGTGGCCGCCATCTGTCTTGCGCACGGGGTCGACGAGCTGCTGACCCGCGACCGGGACTTCTCTCTGTTTCCGGAGCTGAAGACGCGGAGTCCGTTTGTGGGCTGAGGCGCCTCGCCGGTCGCGGGCCCGTCAGTCCGTTCCGCCCACCACCCCCAGCCCGGCCTGAATGAACGCCCACTGGAACCGCATCTGGTCCGGCACGGGCATCGCGCGCAGCCCCGCCCCCCCCGCTTCCCCCCGCACGGCGGCCATCTCACGCGCCACGGCGTCGTCCCCCGCCCCCCGCATCCGCACATCCCACCCCGCGACCCGCTCCCGCCACCGCATCAGCACGGGATCCGGCGGCCCCAACTCGGCCCCCACCCCCGGCGTGATGAACAGCGGCATCTCCGTCACGAGCGTCAGGGGGTCGCCGCCCAGCGCGCGCACCGCCTCCATCGAGCTGGGACGGAACCGCGCAGCCGTGTCGGGGTCGCCCAGGTCCAGGAAGTGCTGCCGCATCGCGCGCGAGTCGGGGCGGCTGCAGAACCCGGGCGCCAGCCGGTGGAAGCCCTTCTCTCCCCCGCGCTCGACGTCGTGCAGCTCGTATCCGGCCTGCCGTACTTCGCGGGCCAGCCCCCGCGCCGCACTCCGGAAGCGCGGCCACCACGACCGCTCGACCAGGAAGTAGGGGCCCGCCGCGACGCTCATCCCGTGCAGGCTGACGTGCAGATCGAAGGGGGCCGCGCCGCGCCAGAACTCCCACGCCGTGCGGTTCTCGGGGCGGGCCCCGCGGTCGTGGTCCCCGCGCGGGAAACCGAACTCGATGTCGTCGCCGGGGAGTTCCCGCGCGCGGTGGTACAGCCATTCGGCGAAGTCGTAGCGCTCGGCGTCCGGGGTCTGCCACGTGGAGTTCGCCGCGGCCCCGTCCGGGTTGAGGTGCGGGATGACGAACCAGGTCGCCCGGCGGCGCAACTCGTCCCCGGCCGGGCCGGAGAGCAGGCCGATCAGGTGCTGCAGAAAGCGGGGACCCACGGGCTCGTCCGCGTGACACCCCGCGACCAGGCTCACCCGCAGCGGACCGGTGCCGATCCGGTGCGCAAGAATCGGCCTGCCCTGGCGCGAGCGGCCGATCTCGCGGGCGCCCAGTGGGTCGTGGGCCCCCTCCGGCCGCTCCCCGGTCAGCCGACTGGCGGCGATATGAACTGCGAGGCGTCCAGGTCGACCTCATAGCCGCACATCGTGCCCATATACCTCGCACTGAAGCTCGGCTCGCTCCCCGAGAAGTCCGGCCGGCCGGTCAACGTCAGGTCGATTTCACAGGTCCCCGTCCTGCCCGCCAGCTCCCAGTCCAGGGTGCCGGTGGTGTTGCCGTCGATCAGGAACTGAGGGATGGTCGAGGCGACGATCGACGTCGTGGTGATGTCCCGGATACTCGGATTCCCGTCGACGGTGAACTGGAACCCCAGGCTGGTGAATCCGCACCCCCTGGGCGCGATATCGAAGTCCGTCACCAGGCGCGCCGTGTCGTTCACCAGTGGCATCTCCTCGAACCCTCCGATCAGCCTGGCCTGCCCGCTGAGCGGACACCGCACGACGATGCTGTCCGCCGAGAAGAAGATCGGAGTGAAGGTGGTGTCCGATGTGGCGGACCGAAGGCCGACGAGCAGCGCCGTGGCCTCCGCCAGCGCCAG
>JAPOOQ010000331.1 GCA_026713345.1 Gemmatimonadota bacterium
CTCCCATGCGAGTCCGTACACCAGTCGACTTCGGTCTGATGATCCGCCGGGCCAGGCGGTCGCGGGGAATGACCCAGCAGCAGCTGGCGCGCGCCGCGGCAGTCGGGCGCCAGTGGATCGTGGAGATCGAGGCCGGAAAGCCGCGGGCGGAGCTGGGCAGGGTGCTCCAGACCCTGGCTGCGCTGGATCTGTCGCTGACGGTGCGCGGAGAGGGCATCCCTGAGCCTGGCGAGTCCGGGGACCCGAGCGAGGCCATCGATCTCCAGGCCGTTCTGGATGCGCACCGGCGGTCCTCCCCGTGACCGAACGCCTCATTGCGGTGGCCAACGGCCGCCTGGTTGGTGAAATCACTCGTGACTCCAGAGGACGGCTCACGCTGCGGTCGCGAAGCAGGCCAGAGCGTGCCTGGACAGCCCTGGGGAGATGAAGCAACAGGCCGCGGCGCCCCCCACACGAGCGCCGGGAATGGTCGCTGCTGGACTCGAACCAGCGACCCCTACGATGTGAGCGTAGTGCTCTACCGACTGAGCTAAGCGACCGTGACAGGCCGGCGGACCCGCCGACCGGCCTGCCAAGTACCCCCACGGGGAATCGAACCCCGGTCTCCTGGCTGAGAACCAGGTATCCTAGTCCACTAGACGATGGGGGCGTCCGTGTCCCGCGCCGCCGGTGCGTGGCGCCGCCGATGACGTGGGGCAGATAAGCTATAGGGATTCTCCGGAGGACTCAAGTTACCTTATGGGCAGGCACGCGAATCAGGCTACGGCAAGGCGACACTCATGAGCGAAGTTACCGACGCTGTCATCGACCGGATAGTGGCGGCCATCGTCGCGGAAGCAGACCCGGAGATGGTGATCCTCTTCGGCTCGCGCGGCCGGGGCGACTTCCGGGCTCATTCCGATGTCGACCTCATCGTTGTCGAGGCCGAGCCGTTCGGTCCGGACCGCAGTCGTCACAAGGAGATGGTCCGGCTCCGCCAGGCGCTCAGGCCATTCTCCGTGCCCGTTGACGTGCTGGTGTATTCCCGCGAGGACGTCGAGTACTGGCGTGACTCGCTGAACTACGTCCTCGCCAGGGCGCTTCGCGAAGGCAAAGTGCTGTATGAGCGGTGCGCAGCATGAGTGATCCTCGACGGCTTGCTCGACCTGCTCGATTCCCGTGGCGTCGCGACGGGATTCTACCGTGAGCTCGCGGAATTCACCCCCTATGCCGTGCAGTTCCGGTACGAAGGGCTCGGCCCGGGTCACGATCCGCTTGACCGGGAAGCGGCGCTGTCGCGTGCGGGAGCGCGGTTCAGCATGTTCGGGATCTGCTGGGCGGGATGCCTTTCGGGGGCGAACCAAGACACCATGACCACCCCTACTGCGTCCAACACGAGGCCCAACACCGTCAAATTCACAGGCCAATTCCAATCTTGTAGGGTGAAACAGTGACCCAAGGGGCCGGGAAATGGGTTCCGCGGCACGTTGTCCGCGATTTCGCTGGTAGAGTCACCCTAGCACGGTAGACGGCCAAACTGCGGAACCATCTGGCGAATCCCCACGTCCGGAACCCTACCTGGACGCGACCTTCGACGGACTCGTGGCAAGTGATCGATGCAGTGTGGGAGGCCCGATCCTTGCCAATCTCCGAATACGCCGTCACCGGAGGGAACGTGCCACCGCACGAACACGTCGCCGCCGTCGATCATTCGATGCCCCAGACCACGCTGTTGGGATGGAGTCAGTCCTGCCGGAATTGACACGGGGAGTGGTCAGCCTTTGTTCGGGCTCTGGTGTAAGGTCTGCGGCCTCCGAGGTCAGGAACAAACGATAACCGGGTAAGAGTCATGTTCCACACCCTTTCGCCGTTACCGCCTCACCCTGCCCCGTCTGTAGCTTCAGCCGCACTATCCGCGGCACGTCGAGTTCGTCCGTCGTGACTCCGATCACCATGCCCCGCCCTGGGAACGTAACGGCGCTGAGCGGCACCATCGATACGGCCGGGCCCAGAAAGCGGCCGCAGTCATCGAAGATATCCCACTCACTGGTTGGGGCTGGCCGCACTCTGACCCAGATCCATCCGTCCCGCGCGACATACAGCGCCGACATGACCGGCTTGGTAGCGGGAAGGTCGCTGGCGGAGAACACGCTTGACCCGTCGGCGACGCTGTCCCGTTCCGCCCCTACCAACGGCTCCGGCGAGCGGCGAAGCTCAATCGTGTGAAGCGTGTCGCCAGCGAAGGTCAACTCGTCGAGCCGATAAGTGGAGGTGTGGGCCAGCCAGACCGTGCCTGCGGGGGAGACTGCCCATACCGTCCGAGCGGCCATCGGAAGATCCACCAGTTCCAAAATCCCGCCACCTCGGTCCGCTATCCTGTGGGCCGGTTGAGTCGCAGCAAGCGGGAACGTATCCGCTGCCACCAAGGTATCGCCGCCAGAGACGCGGAACCGCGTCAAACGCTCGGAGCGGCGCGGATCCCCCGATCCGACGCCGATCCCCAATTCGGACTCCCTGCTGTAGAGGAACCCCGTCGTGTCGACCCATCCCGACCAAGACGACGATATGGTGGAGCCCCCGCGCCGGCGAAGGCTCCCATTCACAAATACGCCCAACGAATCGAACGCCATAAAGCGCGACGCGTCGGCGACCCACAGTCGGTTGGGCTCCTGCCACACAATGCCGGCAAGCCAAGTCTGGAATTCGCCGGGTCCGCCGCCGAGTTGGCCAATCGACCTCAAGAGACTCCCGTCATTCCCGAACACCCGAATCCGTGCCGCTTGCGCGTCGGCGACGTACACCCTTCCCAATGGATCCGCCGCAAGAGAAGCCGGGCGCTCGAAAAAGACGGGGGACGGGCCAGCTTCCACGTTCCCGATTTCGGTTTCCACCACTAGCCGAAGTATCCGGGGCTCCGCTGCAGCAGCCAGATCGGGGTTGGATACCACAACGCGCCCGCCATCAAGCGTATCGACCGTCACGTTGGAGTGCCCGTCCGGATTTCCGACCGAGCAAGCGCCAACAGCCGCCACGAGGATCGCGAGTGCCCAACATCCTTCAGTCCCCGGACGTAGCGCGTGTTCTTCGGGCCAACGGTTTACGACTCCCCAGAGATTCACCGCAACATCTGAGTACAGCTCCAGTCATCCAACGACCCCACCGGGGCAGTCAAGACCGGAGCGGGGGCGTCTGCTGGACGCTCGGTGAGCGTTATCTCAACTTCCGAGAGTGCGCCGTCCCGCTCAGTAACGAGCCGGTATGTCACTCCCGGTCTGATCTTCTCGAACAAAGGACCCGGTTGGTCCAGGTCTCGACCGTCCACCTCGACAAGCTTGTCACCCGGTTCAATGCCTACTCGATGTGCTGGCGAGCAGGGACGCACGCTCACCACCGCTGGGAATCCCTCTATGGTTTGGACAGGATTACCGTTCTCGTCCAAAGTGACGCGCGCCGAGACCTCCCACGAAAGGCCATGATAGCCTGTCGCATCGGGAGATCGCGGCTTCTGTTGACTATCCGCGCCAACGAACACCGCGAGCGCGAGGAACAGGGCGGGGGGGAACAGGAACAACGACTTGGTTCTGGACATGACTCTCTCCGAGGCATGAGGGTTTTCTCGGGGAGCGTTTCTCCCTGACCGATTAGGCCACCCGAAACACGCCGGAGCGACCCCGTGTGGGGTTACGACCGGCGAATCCAGGCACTCTATGTACTAACCCCTTCCCGCCGTCAGAATGTGCAATCTCGGGACGGACGCCTTGCTGCCGGAGGGGCACGCCAGCGCTGGTGACCTCCAAGGCCAGCATTTTCCCGATGCGCGGGTCGCGGGACGGTTTCCTGGCTCGATCTTCCCGGCTCGGAGCCGGTCCAAAATGAAGTCGGGCCATTCCTGCATCATCTCGCGCCGCTCAGGAGCGCCGTCCGGTTGTTGTGGATGGCGCGCGTTAGGAACGACGCAGCGGTGGTTGCCCCGCCAAGGGACTTCGCCGAAATGTTACGTTGCGAACACACCAGCGGGCGCGAGCCGGAGCGCGTAGCGTCCGGGAACCGTCCCCGAGTCCCCGTCCCATGCAGGCGTAGCGGACCGACCTCCTCTCGGATCGGTGATCGCCACGAAGTGCTTCGGGTAGCGCCCCGCGCAAGTCCGACGACACGTTCCAGCCTTGCACGTCCTGTCGCCACCGCGTAGAGCAGCGGATGCCCGCAGACGTTGAAGACGGGGTACCCTGCTCATCCTTTGTCTACCCGACGACATTCAGAACCCAGAACATTCCTTTCGGTCAAGCCGTCGCAGATACAACACGGTCGCGACGGCTCCCGCCAGCGCGTACAGTGCCGCATCGGTGACGGGGGCCGTGACACCTCCGTCCACCGACGCCCACACGAAGGCGAATGCCGCCGAAGCAGCCAGCATTCCGGCCACGCCCAAATGCCTCCAACCGGGAAGTCGCTCGGGGTGACGCGTGATCGCGGTAGCTCGAGCGATGATCCTCTGGTCCAGATCGACGGATGCCCTCGCATCGATCTGAGGATCGGACAGATAGCGGGTGCCAAGCTGGATCTGCCAATCCAGCAAACACGAATCGCACTTCTTGAGGTGTTCCACCACCTCCGGGTCCGCTTCCGTCGTGCCCACCCGGGCCAACGCGGACAGGTCAGGACAAATCATATCCCTCATCCCTCAAGAGTTCACGTAGCTTCTTTCGAGCGTGCCGAATATTGGATCGGACAGTCGCGGTGGTCGTCCCCAACGTGCGCGCCGCACGGTCGACGCTGTGTCCCTCGATGTGGACCAGACGCAAAGCTCTCCGCTGGCGCGACGGCAGTTCGGCCACGGCCCGGTCCAGCCGCTCCAGGAACGTCCGGTAGTCCAGGAGCCGCGAAGGGTCGTCGAGCAACGCACCGGATTCCTCGGTCGGGGGGACCTGGGCCGCATACCTCTTCGCGGCCGACACACGGGACTTCCGTGCTTGGCGCCAGTTGCGGCAACAGCCACGCGCCAGTGTCGTCACCCACCCTTCCATCGCCCCGATTTCCTTGTAGAATCTCCGCCGCGTGAGAAGCCGGATGCACACTTCCTGGTACAGGTCGTCCTGATCGTCAGGGTCCCTGGTGTACGCAGCGACGATGCTCCTGATCAACGGACCGAATCGTCTGAGCACGAGCGCGAAGCACTCGGGATCTCCCCGCCGGAACGCCTGGCTGTCGATGCCTGCGTCATCGGGCGCCCCTGTCGCTGCGGATGTGGACAACGCAGGCAGCGCTTCGGCGATGCGTAGCGATCCAGAAATAGCGGAGTCACTCATCCGTACCGCCGCGACCGGACGATGAAAGCAAGCAGGAGAGCTTCCGCAGCCGGGAGCGCCAACGGGATCCAGGCAGCGGCCACGCCTGATCGCATGGTACCGTCTCGCAGGAACGACTCGACGGGTCCCGCCAGAATATGGCACGCGAAGAACGCCATTCCGCCAAGGACTCCGATCGCGACGCGAGTGTTTCTGCGGCTTCCACGGGTCATGTCGGCAGTGAGTTCGGCTGAGCGTACCCCGATGAGGACATTGATCAGCCCGAAAACCGCCAAGGCAACCGGTACATGCAGCTCCCAGCGAAGCACGTTGGGCGGGAATTGGCGTGGAGTACTTGCCCGCAAGCTGTACTCCGCGGGAGGGGAAGCTTCGACGAAGCGGATGTTTCGCAGGATCCCCACCGGGGTTTGCGGACCGAACTGACGCATTTCCTCCGTCTCGGCCCCGAAATTGGCGAGATACCGATCATCCAGTTCGGGTGCCAGCCACGCACCCAGACCGTAGGAGACGGCAACGACCGAGATGCCGACCACTGCGCTGGCTCGAAGGACCCGACGCGAGTAGCCCAGCCTCCGAGCCAATGCCACGCCGGCGGCGAAGAGCAGGAAGGGAAGAATCAAGGCAGTGTCGTGAACGAACATCCACAGCCAGCGCACGAAGGACGCTTCTTCCTCGAACGGAGGCCAGATCAGGACCAGCTTCCCTACGACGAGCAACAGATACCAGGGCAGCATCGCTCGGACGACCGGTCCCCATATCCCAGGGGGGGGCGGGCCGTCCTTGATCTCTAGACGCGACACTCGCGGCCCTCACTCGATGAAGGTTTCACGGCAATCAGCGCGATCCCCAGTGCGATGTTCAATACGCCAAGTACGATGGTTGCTGCTCGCAAATCTCATCTCTCCTGCCTCGGGACGCCAGTCGCGCCCGAAGCCATTCGTGGGAAACTGATTCTTCTCCAACAGACCCGGTGGCGGGGGCAAGAACGTGCAATGCGCTGCGGCTTCCGGCTGCAGGAAGCGACGCATCCCAAGAGCGCGGATGGCGGGAGGCGTGCGGGCGCGCGATGCGGTCCCGCAGTAACGCCATGGACCTCGATGGCCTACCGGTGGCCGCTGGCCATCGGCCTTGGATAGGAGTCGCGGTCATTGAAGCGCCTACTCCCCGAGCGGATTCACCCACGCGACACCCAGTCGACGAAAAACCTCGCCATCCGCCGTCACAACCGTGAACTGATGCACCCTGGCGGTCGCCGCGATCATCGCCACCCGTGAGCCGCCCCGCGGCCGGCGGTGCTGGATCCGCGCGCACTCCCGGAAGCACTCCGCATCCATCGGCAGCACCGCGCCCGACTCCACCACGGCCTCGAGCCAGGTCTCCAGCTCGCTGGCGCTACGGGGATCCCAGTCGCGCACCTTCTCGATCCCGGCCTGGAGTTCGCCCAGAGTGGCGGCCGACAGGAACAACCGGTCGGACGGCACCTCGGCGATCCACCGCGCCAGAGACGGGTGCGGCTCCGGCCTCCGCAGTTCGGAAACGATGCTGCTGTCGAGGAGGTACATGGGTGACGCCTCTCGAGCGATGCGCTGGCGGTCCGCCTCCGGTTAGAGCGGGGGAGGCTCGCGACGGGGATGGCTGGTGCGGCGTGACGCCAGAGCCTCGGTCCGTGCCCCGGGAGCCAGCAGGAGAGCCTTGACGTCCCGCCGCGCCAGCTTTCTGAGCCGGCGCCACTCGTCGATCCGGACGAGAATCGCTGTTTCCACGCCGCGTTTGGTGACGATCTGGGGTCCCTCGTCCTGTGACGATTCCAGCATCTCGCTGAAGCGGGCCTTGGCTTCCTGAACCTGCCAGACTTTGGGCATGGGGCGCTCCGCGGTGGGGATTTCGGTCTTGCGGTATACAGACTAGTTAGCAGACTAGTCAGCTGATACCGATTGGTCAAGGTGTCGGAGGGCTGGCGCGCCAATGGCAGAGGGCCGGGGGGCCGCGGGCCGGCGCGCAATGGCCGGGGATCCGTGCACCCTGTGGTGAGCGTTCCCTCGCGCCGGGCGGGGAGGCTGCGACATTATGGGCGACTCGTCAGGCCGGGGACAAAGCGCCGTTGGAAACGCCGCGGGGTTTGTCCGCCGGCTTGCCGGGCGAAACAGGCACGGAATGGACGCGATTTCATGACGACGGAACCTCAGGTCCTCATCCTGGGCGGCGGTCCCGCCGGGGCGGCGGCTGCGCGGCTCCTTGCGCAGTGGGGGGTGGAAG
>JAPOOQ010000332.1 GCA_026713345.1 Gemmatimonadota bacterium
ACCGTGCGGGTTTTCGGTTCCGCAGACTCCCCGCTTCCACTCGTCCTGGTGTACGGGCGGGCTGAAGGGGAGTCTTGAGGGAGCCGGTCTCCAAGACGGTGGTGGTGAAGGGGTGCCGGGGAGGTGAGTGGCCGGAGTTGATTCCAACGTGGCATCGCGCGCGACGAGTTCCCTTGCAATCGCTCGCGTCAGTGTGTATCATACATACCATGTCCAGCAGATAAATCATTCGCAGACTGGTGGCGGACGGCTGGACGCTTCGGAACACGTGGAAGCCACCATCAATTCGTGCACCCCGAAAGGTCCGGCCGAGTGACGGTGAAACATCCCAGCAAGGACATCCCGATCGGGACTCTTCGCAGCATCTACCGGCAGGCCGACTGGAAATGGGAGGACCGCTGATGCGCTTTCCAATCGTGCTGCACAAGGATGCACGTAGCGGGTACGGAGTCTCCGTGCCCGACCTGCCTGGCTGTTTCTCGGCGGGCGATTCGCTTGACGAGGCAATCGAGTCTGCCAGCGAGGCGATCGCATGCCATATCGAGGGGCTGCTGATGGACGATGAAGCGATACCGGCACGTGCCTCGCTTGAGACACACCAGGGCAGCGAGGACTACCGGGACGGGGTGTGGGCCATTGTTGCGGTGGATGTCTCGAAGCTCTCCAGCAAGACCAGGCGGATCAACATCACCCTGCCAGCGCGGGTTTTGGCCATCGTGGACCAGGCGGCGGTTCGCGAGGGGCAGTCGCGCTCCGGGTTCTTGGCCCAGGCAGCGCTCAGCTACATCCAGCGGCCGTCGGAGGACACATTGCCGGGACTGCTGACCGACAAGTCCGAGGGACCGTCCTATCGGGCCGGATCGTCGCCACGGGTCCGTGGCGCGGCCGATCGCGGCGAGTGATGCGCCTTCTTCAATGAGCTTCGGGCCGCAAGTTAGCGCGACAACTTCGGCTCCAGCAGGTAAATATACGCCCCGCCCGCTCTCGGCTCGTGATACGAGACCAGGTACCGTGACCCGTGCGCGAACCCCAGCAGCGCGTCGCCACCCCGGTAGCGCGCGATCGTTTGTCCCGTTGACGGATCGACCAGGTCCAGCCAGCCGTCGAGGACCGTCTGCCAGGGGACTTCGGGGATCGGTTCGCCGGGGCTGATTCGCTCCGTCCACTCCGCGTCGGGGGTCTGCCACGCGAGCCAGAGCCCGTTGTCGTCGAGCATCGTGCCCACGTTGAGGGACCGGGGCCAGCTCTGCCCCGTCGGATTGTCCCGCTCGAACGCCTCGACGGTCCGGTCGAACACGCGCGCGACCGCTGGTTCCGGCTCCAGGTCCCACCGCACGATCCGGTTGGCCTGTTGGCGCACGGTCCAGAAGGTCTCCCCGTCGCCGGCCACCACGAACCGCTGCATCTGCGGCCCCCGGCGCACCGGCTCCGCGCCGCCGAACGAGACCGTCCTCCCCATCATGTCGAGGACCAGGCGCTGGTGTGCGACGCCGGTTCCCTCGGGGACGTGCAGCGCGAACGCGACTTCGTCCGTGTCCGTGACGACCGACGACAATACCTGCGGGATCGACCGGTCCGTGCGGACGACCTCGAAGTCGTGATCCAGCACCGTGCGTCCCCGCTGGAACTCGAAGACGTGGATGTAGCGCCCGCCGACATTGACGTGCGCGATCGCCTCGTATTCGCCGTCGGCAGTCCCTCCCCGTCCAACGGTCCCGAGGTATTCGCCCTCCGGGGAGAACACCGAGATCTCCGGGTAGCTGAGGTGCGTGACCAGGATCCGGCCGCGGCGATCGACCGCGACCTGGGAGAAGGGGGTGATGACGTGGAGGCCGGCGTCCTCCCAGCCGCCGATGGTCGCCATGGTGTCGAGGGTGATGACGCAGTCGGCGCAGGTGACTTCGCCGGAGACGGAGGTGGGTTGCTGGGCGGAGAGGGTGGGGGAAGGGGCGGCCAGCGCGGGCGAGAGGGCCTGCGCAAGGGCGGCGCAAAGGGCGGCAAGCGCAGAGGGGGGCTGCGGGGCGAGGGCGGCAGGCCGGCGAATGCTCACGCGTCGCGGACTCGGCACACTGGCCCTCGCTTTCTCGTTCCCGGCCTGGGGTGATACTGTCGGAATGGCTGTTACAGTGTCCAGGGCTGGCGTTGGCCGTCAATACGCCAGCCGTCAAGACCCCGTTTGCCCCGTATTCCAAGGAGCCAAGATGACCCCCGCACCCATTCACTCCTTGTCCTGCACGCTGGCCCTGCTTCGCACCCTCGCCGTCATGGCCCTCCTGCTCGCCCCCTCGTCCGGGTGCGCCCAGACCGGCGACCCCACCCGGGACCCGCGTTTCGAGCAGGCGGTCGACCTCTTCGAGGCCTGGCTCGACGCGAAGATTGACTACGAGAGGATCCCGGGGATGTCGGTGGGCCTCGTCCATGATCAGAACCTGGTGTGGGCGAAGGGATACGGGTATGCGCACCCGGACGCGCAGGTCGCGGCGACGCCGTCCACCATGTACTCGATCTGCTCCATCTCGAAGCTCTTCACCTCGATCGGGGTCATGCAGCAGCGCGACGCGGGCAAGTTGCGGCTGGATGACCCCGTCTCCGACCTGCTGCCCTGGTACGATGTCGAGCAGGCCTATCCGGACGGGCCGACGGTCAGCGTGGAGGGGATCCTGACGCACTCGTCGGGGCTTCCCCGCGAGTCGGCCCACCCGTATTGGACCGGACCCGAATTCCCGTTTCCCACCCGCGCCGAGATCATCGAGGGGCTTGCCGAGCAGGAGACCCTGTACCCCGGCGACCGCTATTTCCAGTACTCGAATCTGGGGATGGCGCTGGCGGGGCAGCTGATCGAGGAAGCCTCCGGGATGGGCTACGACGAGTACGTGCGCGCCGAGATCCTTGACCCGCTCGGCATGGCCGACACGTACACCGACATCCCGGAAGGGCACAGGGGAGACCGCTTCGCCACCGGCTACACGCGTCTGCGGCGCGACGGCGAGCGCACCCCGGCCACCTTCTTCCAGGCCCACGGAATCGCCCCGGCCGCCGGCTTCTCCTCGACCGTCGAGGACCTCGCGCGCCTCGCCTCCTGGCAGTTCCGGCTGCTCGAGAACGGCGGCACCGAGATCCTCGGCGTGAACACGCTTCGCGAGATGCACCGCGTCCATTGGGTCGATCCCGACTTCGACACCATGTGGGGGCTGGGGTTTTCGGTGTCGGAGCGCGACGATCAGCGCACGGTCGGGCACGGCGGCAGCTGCCCGGGCTTCCGGTCGACGATGCAGCTGATTCCGGCGAAGAAGCTGGCGGGAATCGTCATGATCAGCGCCCTGGGGACGAGCCCCGGTGACGTGTACTCGAAGCTGATCGAGATTGTGGGGTCGGCGCTGGAGTCGGTCCACGACAACCCCGGCGGCGGCACCGCCCGCCCCGCGTCACTGGCCGAATACGAGGGGCTGTACGAGTCCACCTGGGGCGAGACGGTGATCCTGCGCTGGGACGACAGTCTGGTTGCGGTCGGCGTTCCGACCGATAACCCGCTCGGAGCGATGAGGAAGCTGCGCCGCGATGGGGACACACCCGATATCTTCCGCCGTGTGCGGGACGACGGGGAGCTCGGCGAGGCGTATGTCTTCCATCGGGACGGCGGTGCGGTCGATCGGGTCAGCGTGCACGGGAACTACTCGCGGAAGGTGCGATAGCCTGCTCGGGGATCAGCGGTGGGCCGCCACGTCCCAACTCTGTAAAGCCGGGTTTACAGAATGTTATGTTTGCTTTACGTCACGCGCCGCTCCTGCACCGCGGACCGCAACATCAGGATCGCCGCGTACAGCACCACCGCGACCACCAGCCACCGCATCACATTGATCGGGAACGACCGCACCCAGAACGCCGCGATCAGCACGGCCGGCACGCCCCCGATCGCGAGTCCCAGCGCCGCCTTGAGCCCGTAGCGCCCCGCGTTCAGGAACCGGAGCCCGGCGACCGGCATCAGAAACGCCGACGCGCCCATCATGATCGGGAAGGCGGCGACCGGGTTCATCCCCATCAGGCTGATCACGACCATCGTCGGGGCGTACATGCCGACCCCGATCGTCATGAGGGCGCCCAGGACGCACATGACCGCAGCCGCGATCGCGAGGTTCGCGCCGGAGAGCCCGGTCGCGTCGCCGCCCACCGCCGCGATGTCGAAGATGGCCAGCACGAAGGTCACGGCCGCGATCAATAGCGCGATCCCCATCCCGACCTGGATCCGGTAGCGGGGCAGCCGCGCGACCACACCAGCGCCCAGCCAAGCGCCGAGCACCGCTGCGACGAGCAGCGTGAAGAGGGTCAACGGGTCCACCGTGATGATCGCGATGAAGATGAAGGCCTGGATCACGACCGGCGGGGTGTGGCCGATCATCATCGTGCCGGGGATGTTCTCGTCCGACACCACCTGCCTGAGCTTGAAGAGGGAGGTGGTCGGCGCGAACGACCCGATCCCCAGCGTGTCGAAGAAGTTCGTCACGAAGCCGACCGCGTTCTCGTAGAAGCTCGGCGGCTCGCTCCAGCCGTCGATTCGGCGGCCCGCCCGGGTTGCGGCAACCGCGGTGCCGTACCAGGCATAGAGGAGGTAGGCCGTCAGCAGCGCGAGCGCCGTGAAGAGGAAGACACGGGGGTCGATGGAGTTGGGCACGGGCGGCTACCGGCTATTCAGGATGTCTATTGTGATTGCCCCAGGACCCGGACGTTCAAGTCCTGGAAGCGATCGAAGTCGCGGTCGTTCGTCAGAATGGTCGCGATCCCGTGCTCGCGGCACAAGGCGACGATCTGTGCGTCGAATACCAGATTGCCCTTTGCGCCGGTCCCCAGGACGGTCTCGACGAGAAGGCTGGTGAACTCGGGTCCGGGCCTTACGATGCGACAGGACGGGGACGCGATGACATCCGTGAGGAATCCAGTCGCCTGAGACGGCGTTGACGGTGGATTGAAGACCCGGCGGTGCGTCACTACGCGGATGAACTCGGCAACGCAGAACACGGGGAGTCCCCAGCGAGACGGTCCTTCCGCCAGTGCCACCAGATCGCGACTCGCAACTTCGTGGAGGATGGTCTCTGCCCGATGGGCGTAGATGAGGACGTTGGTATCGACCGCGATCACGGCCGATCCAGAACGTCATATAGGGCCTCGCGATCCGAGATGTCCACGTTGGGTGGGGCGTGCCCGCGCACCGGCTTCAGTTGCAGCTTGAAGGCGCGTACATCACGGTCCCCGTCCATCAGCCTAGCGCGCAGGGCGTCCTCGATGAACCGCGTGAGTGTGATGCCTCGCCGTGAAGCGCGCTGCTTGGCTTTTCGCAACAGATGGTCGTTGAGGTTGATCGTCGTCTTCACTGGTCTCGCCTCCGAGCCTGGGTATGGCTGAACCATATACGAGCAGCCATACATATGGCAAGGGGCATTGTGGAAGTCCTTCGTCAGCCCACCCGCACGTCGAAATGATCGAGTCCCCGAAGGACCACGCTGGGACGGTACTTCGGTGGCCGCGCGCCGAACCCGATCTCGTCGAACCGCTCCAGCAGCACTTCCAGCGCGATTCGTCCCTCCAGCCGGGCGAGCGGAGCGCCGAGGCAGTGATGGATGCCGCGGCCGAACGAGATGTTCCCCTGGTCGGGCCGTGTGATGTCGAGTTCGTCGGGTCTCTGGAAACGCTCCGGGTCGTGGTTGGCGGAACCGATGGCCAGGGAGATCATCGTGCCTGCCCGTACGGCCCGGCCGCCGATTTCCACATCGTCGCGGGCGATCCGCATGTCCAGCTGCACCGGCGCATCGTAGCGCAGAAGTTCTTCCACGGCCGCAGGCACCAGGTCCGGCTGCTCCCGCAGCAGGGCGAGCTGGGCGGGATTGCGCAATAGCGCCCGGACTCCGTTGCCGATCAGATTCGTGGTTGTCTCGTTCCCGGCGGCCAGCAGAAGGCGCAGCATCACGATCGTCTCGTCGGATGTGAGCTTTTCGCCCTGTTCCTCGGCTTCCACAAGCCGGGACACAAGGTCGTCGCGGGGCTCGCGGCGGCGCTGCTCGATGATGGCCGTGTGATACTCGGCGAGCTCTCGGTCGGCCCGGAACACCTGGTCCTGTTCTTCTGGAGTGAGGATGGGCTCCAGCGCACGCGCCAGCCGATCCGACCAGACCTTGAAGCGGTCCAGATCCCGCTCGGGCACACCGATCATCCTCGCGATCACGATTGTGGGGAGCGGTACCGCGAACGCCTTCATCAGGTCGAACTCAACGGCTCCTTCGAGCCTGTCCAGGAGACCGTGCGCCGTCGCCCGGATGTAATCCTCCATCTTCGCGACCGACCGCGGGGTGAACGCCCGGTTGACCAGACCCCGCAACCGCGTGTGGTCCGGCGGATCCTGGACCAGCATGCTCGGCTTGAGCTTCTTGCGGGCGCCCAGCGACCCGAGGGAGGAACGCGCCCTCTGCAGATCGTTCGAGAAGTTCCGGTGGTCCCGCAGAATTCGATCCAGGTCGGCATAGCGGGACACCACGAACTGCTGAGTGAGGGCGCTGTAGTGGACCGGATCCCGTTCGCGGAGCCTCTGGTAGACGGGGTATGGGTCGGCGACGAATTCCGGTGCCAGCGGCCACCACGCCACGCCGCTCCGCAGCCTTTCCTCCAAAAGCCTGGCGCGGATGTAGATCGACCGGACGGCGGCCTCAATCGCGTTCTTCAGTGCCATTTTGTATTATCCCACCTTACCGCCTGCAGCGCCAAAACCGGGAGCCCGGACATGAAGACCTGTCGCAGCCTTTTTCGCCTGACCAGCCTCAATGGGGCCAGCGCCCTGCACAGAGCCACCGCCCTGCGCGCGCACACGAAGTTGGCGGCGCCCGTGGTCCTCTGCGTCGCCGCAGCCCTCGCGGCCCCAGCCGGCGCCACCGCCCAGACCCCCCTCGAGACCGCCATCTCGCATCTGCAGTACCGCGAACTCGGCCCGGCGCTCATGGGCGGGCGGATCGCCGACCTCGCCGTCGTCGAGTCGAAGCCGCAGATCTTCTACATCGCCACCGGCACCGGCGGCGTCTGGAAGACCGAGAACCACGGCACCTCCTGGACGCCGCTCTTCGACGACCAGCCGGCCAGCTCGGTCGGCGACGTCACCCTGGATCAGTCCAACCCGAACCTGGTCTGGGTGGGGACCGGCGAGCCGCAGAACCGGCAGTCGTCCGGCTGGGGCAACGGCGTCTACAGGTCGACCGACGCCGGCAACTCATGGCGGCACATGGGGCTGGAGGGGACGAAGCACATCGGGCGCATCCTCATCCATCCGCGCAACCCGGACGTGGTGTACGTGGCCGCGGTCGGCGACCTGTGGGGGCCCAACGAGGAGCGGGGCGTCTTCCGCACGACGGACGGCGGCGAGAGCTGGGAGAAGGTGCTCTACATCGACGAGCACACCGGCGCGATCGACCTGGCGATGGACCCGGGCGACCCCAACACGATCTTCGCCGGGATGTACCAGCGCCAGCGCACGGGGTGGGGCTTCAACGGCGGCGGCCCGGGGAGCGGCCTCTACCGCACGCTGGATGGCGGCGACACCTGGACAGAGCTGACCGAGGGGCTGCCGGATGGCGACAAGGGACGGATCGGCGTGGATGTCTTTCGCCAGGACGGGAACGTGGTGTACGCGCTGATCGAAGCCAACGCGCGCACGCCTCGGCGGCCGGGTGCCGGGGGCGGCGGTGGTGGTGGTGGAGGTGGCGGCGGCCCGGGGAGCGGCCTCTACCGGTCGCTCGACCGCGGCGACACCTGGGAGCGCATGTCGAACACCAACCCGCGCCCCATGTACTACTCCCAGGTCCGCATCGACCCGAGCAACCCGGACCGCATCTACGTCCTCGGCACCCAGCTCATGGTCTCCGACGACGGCGGCCGTTCCTTCCGCAGCGACGGCGCCACGCAGATCCACGTCGACCACCACGCGCTCTGGATCAACCCGAACGACCCCGACCACCTCATCCTGGGCAGCGACGGCGGCGTCTCGGCGTCCTGGGACGGCACCGGCCACTGGCGCATGTTCGACAACCTCGCGCTGGGACAGTTCTACGCGATCGGCTACGACATGCGCGACCCGTACTACGTCTGCGGCGGCCTCCAGGACAACGACGCCTGGTGCGGCCCGTCGAACACGCGCTCCTTCCACGGGATCCGCCACCAGGACTGGTACGAGACCGTCTACGGCGACGGCTTCTTCACCATCGTCGATCCGACCGATTCGAGCATCGTCTATTCCGAGTCTCAGGGCGGGAACATGAACCGATACGACCTGGTCACCGGCGAGAAGATCCCGATGCGGCCGATCACCGGCCCCCGGGAAGAGGGCGACACCACCAAGGCCTACCGTTTCAACTGGAACTCGGCGCTCCAGCTCTCGCCGCACGACCCGTCGACGGTGTACCTCGGCGCGAACTACCTGATGCGCTCGCGGGACCGCGGGATGTCTTGGGAGGAGGTGGGAGGGGTGGACCTGAGCCGCCAGATCGACCGCACCGAGCTGGAGATCATGGGCGTCGCCGGCTCGGAACCGCAGATGTCGGCGAACGACGGGATCTCGAACTACGGCAACATCACCGCGTTTGCGGAATCTCAGGTGACGCGGGGGCTGCTCTACGTCGGCACCGACGACGGCAATGTCCAAGTGAGCCGCGACGATGGCGCGACGTGGACCAATGTGGCGGACCGGATCCCGGGGCTGCCCGAGCGGACGTATGTGAGCCGGGTCGAGCCCTCCGCGCACGAGGCGGGCCGCGTCTACGCGAGCTTCGACGGCCACCGCAACGGCGACTACGCCGCGTACGTGTACGTAAGCGAGGATTACGGCCAGAACTGGACACGAATCACCGAAGCCCTGCCCGACGGCTGGTCCGTCAACGTGATCACCGAGCACCACCGCGCCCCGAACCTGCTCTTCGTCGGCAACGAGGTCGGCGTGTTCGTGTCGGTAGACCGTGGCGCCCGTTGGGTACAGCTCAAGAACAACCTCCCGACGGTCCCGGTCGACGACATCCTCGTCCACCCCCGCGACAACGACCTGCTGGTGGGTACGCACGGCCGCTCGTTCTGGATCCTGGCCGACGTGAGCGCGTTGGAGCAGCTGTCGGCGGACGTGCTCGCCGAGGCCGGGCGCGTCTTCCCCTCGGCCCGCGTGTCGATCATGTGGGCGGAGCGCGGCGACTGGCCGTTCCAGGGCGCGACGTATTCGGCGCCGAACCCGCCCCGGGGCGCGCGGCTGCGGTACTACCTGCGCGACAAGTGGGAAGCGCCGGTTGTGGCGGAAGAGGGGGGTGGGGAGGAGGGCGACGGGAATGGCGGCGGCGAGGATTCCGATGCCGGGGACGGCGATGACGCGGGTGGCGGAGACGCGGGCGAAGCAATGGCGGAACGGGACGCGGCCGAGGGCGGTGCGAATGCCCCCGACGACGCCACCTTCGCGCTGACCATCACCGACGCCGGCGGCAACCACGTTCGCACCCTGGACGCCCCCTCCGAGCCCGGCATCAACGAGGTGATCTGGGATTGGCGCCACGATCCGCCTTACGAGCCGGAGCCGCAGGGCGGGGGTGGACCGGGTGGCGGTGGCGGCGGCTTCGGCGGTGGCGGTGGACCGTCGGGCCCGATCGTGCTGCCGGGCGTCTACACGGTCAGCATGACCATCGCCGGCGAGACCTACTCGTCAACGGTCGAGATCCAGGCCGATCCGCGCCGCCCCATGACCCGGGCCGACCGCATGGCCCGGCAGGACATCCTGATGAGCTTGCACAAGCTGGCCGTGCCGATCTACGAGGCGGGCCGCGCGATCCAGCGCCTCGAAGAACAGCTCGACGCCGCGCAGGAGGTGATCGACGGTGCCGACGAGCCCCCCGAGGGCCTCGAGGAGGAGCTGGACGCGATCCGCGAAGCGCTCGAAGAGGTCCAGGGCGACGTGTCGGAGGCGCGCCGCAACGCCGGGGTGGGCGGGGCCATCCAGCGCTCGTCCACGCTGCCGACCGAGGACCAGCGCTGGCAGGTCGACCGCGCCTGGGAGGTGATGCCCGATGCGATCGACGCGCTCAACGTGCTGATCACGTCGCGCGTGCCCGATCTCAACGCGAAGCTATACGCCCAGGGCGTGAGGCCGAAGCCGGGTGAGGCGGTGGTGGTGGTGGGGCGGTGAGGGGGAGCCCGTCGCCGGCATCAATGCGAGGCCGGCCCATGCGCGCCACGCCGGTCACGTTCGACATCGCCTTCGGCAGCCGCAGCATCCGCCTTGGCCACGACGACCCGGCCGATCGCTTCATCGCCGCAACCGCGATGGTGCACGGACTCACGCTGGTGACCGCGGACCGGTCGCTCCTGCGGTGTCCCGACATCGAGGTGTTGCGCGGCGCGTGATCTCGCCCGCGGTGCAACCGGGCGTGCCCCGATGGCTGGAGCGCGGCCGTCAGATCACCATCCACCACGGCGCTGCCAACACCTCCGGAGTCAGCCATGCCGCGGACTCCCCGCCGTGCAGAAGCAGACCTGAGCGTGCCGCGCGACCGTATTCCGCCCTGAACGTGCGCAGATGAGCAGCGTCGGCGAGCCGGGGCCGCTTTGTCGCCTTGACTTCAATGGGCAGAAGCCGTCCCTCGGCCTCAATCACGAAGTCCACCTCCTCTCCGGTGGTCGCCCGCCAGTGGAGCACCTCGGCCCGCACGGACCGGGAGTCGCGCCATACCAACAGGTCGTGCAGCACCAGGTTTTCGAGGTGAGCGCCGCGGGGTTCGTCCTCCTGGGCGAGGCGCATGGCCAGACCCGCGTCTCCCCAGTACAGCTTTGGCGACTTCACCAGCCTCTTGGTGCGGTTCACGGAATAGGCGGGGACTCGCACCAGAAGATATGAGGTCTCGAGCAGATTCAGATAGCGGTGGACCGTCGGTTGCTTGAGTCCGATATCCCGGCTGAGCCGGGACTGATTGACGAGTCTGCCCAGTCCGAGGCATGCTGCTCGCATGAGTCGGCGAAAGTCGGGGAGGGCGGCGATCGACGAAAGCGCTTGCAGGTCGCGCTCCAGATAGGTCTGTACGTAGCCATCGAACCAGATTGCCCGATCCTCGGGAGTGTCGAGATGGACTGCGGGGAAGGGGAAGCCGCCACGTCGTGCAAGGGCTCGCCAGTCCTCCTGCGCGCCGCCGGACTCGGAAACGATGTCCAGCCACTGGTCTTCCGGGGCATCGAACAACCTCTCCCAGACGCCACACCGCCCGAGTCCCGCCTGCTCGCGCCGTGTCATCGGCCAAAGCGTCAGATAGCTGGCGCGGCCGGCCAGCGACTCCGATACCCGGCGCATCAGAAGCAGGTTGGCGGAACCGGTGAGCAGGAAGCGCCCGGGGCGACGATGCCGATCGATCTCTCGCTTGACGGCGCGGAGCAGTTCCGGTTCCCGCTGCACCTCATCGAGGGTAGTCGGGCCGGTGCCGCGAACCAGTGCTCCGGGATCGCGCCGGGCGAGGTCGAGTACGTCCAGGTCATCCAGCGACAGGTATCGCCGGCCCCGGTGATCTGCCATGGCCCCGCCGACGGATGCCTCGGCCTGCCCGAAGGAGCGTGCAAGCGTACTCTTCCCCGTCTGTCGGGCTCCGGACACTACCACGGCCGGCATCACCCGCATCATGGCCTGGAGGCGGCGCCCAACGGCTCTGGGAAGGACTCGGTTATTCATGACATTGATGATAATCATTCACGCCATGAATAACTAGTCGCGATCTTGGAGGAGGGATCAAGGTGATCGATAGTAAGATGTCATCTACACATTACATTGTGTAAAGTTAAGTTGACTATCTGGGTGCGACGCATATCAAAAGGCCGCGAGTTCACCGAATCAGGCCATACAGCCGGACACTCTCCCGATCCAGTTCGTCCTTGTGGATCCCCAGGATGTAGTCGTCGCCCACTTCCAGGAGAAAGAAACCCGGAGGCGTTTGCAACTCGGCGGTCGGGGACCCGTCCCGATCCACGACCCTCCACACGGCCCCGCCGCCGTCCAAACGCCGGGAAAGATGTCGGGCTCTCGAGGTACCATGGAAACCCGGGTTCCTTCAACGCCGGATAGGCCATTACCCAGACGCGCTCCTCAGGTGCCGCCACCAGTCGTGCGTAGCGAGGATACTCATCCGAATAGATGAAGGTCGTGCGCTCGGCGTAGGTCTGCCCTCCGCCGGTCCACTCCCGATCCACGAACTGCTTCTCCATGGCATCGGCGGGAAGCGCGACCGGTTCGAAGGGGACCGTCCCCGAGACGCGTCGCTCCAGCCACCTGGTGGAGGAGATAGCCCTCGCGTTCGTCGGCACCGCCAATGACGACGGTGGGCTCCGCGGACAAGGTCCAGCTTGCGCTCGCGTCCTGCGGGCCGGGAGCCACGTCGCCCCCGCTCCCAAGCACGGTGGCGAGCAGGACAGGCGTCCTGACCGCGAGACGGTATGCCGACGATTCTGGAGTGGTGTCTTTCGGTGCGTTCATCGTCTCCTCTTGAGTGAAGCCGCTGATTGAATCAAGTCGGTGTCGACGCGCAAAGTGTTGCTGACAGCGGCCCACCGCCTGCTTTTCGACACCCATGGCCACCTGAGGGTTTGCTGACTTGGGAGACACAAGGTCGATGAACACGCCGACGCCACATAGGAGACTCAGCCCCGGATCGCTCATCGCCTGGTTGCTGGCTCTGGCCGCATGGGGCTGCTCCGAAGGTGTTGTGGAGTCGCCCCCGGCAACCGGATACAGCGTGACGGACAGCGCGGGTGTCCGCATGGTCGTGAACCACGAGCCGGCATGGGGTGCGGAAGAGGGATGGCACCTCACCCCGGAGCCGTTGCTGACCCTGGGTGTGGTTGACACCCCGCTTGTGCAGCAATTCCATGAGATCAGAGGCGTGACCCGGCTTCGCGACAGCACGATCGTCGTTCTCAACAGCGGGAGCGCAGAACTCCGCGCCTTTGACTACTCCGGACGCCACCTGTGGAGTGCCGGGGGCCGTGGCAACGGTCCCGGCGAGATGCGGACGCAGCAGGATCAGCGGCCGCTTCTCCAGCGTCGCGCGGGCGACACGTTGGAGATCGACAATGGGTGGGAACGAATACGGTTCGGCACCGGCGGCGAGTTGCTCGAGCACCGCCGGGTGGATTTCGCGCGGCTCCAGGAGCTGGGCGGGTACTACGTCGGTTCATGCCCTGAGGGACGCTCCTACTTCGAGGAACTGATCGTGATCTGCGAGCGCAGCAACCGTTCGCCGCAATCCGGCCGCCGCTGGGAGTCTTCTCACACGACTGTCATGCAGATCCCGTGGGCGCTGGACCGGGTAGATACCGTCGGGACCTTCTTTCGGTGGGAGAAATGGGAAACCACCCTTCCCCCTCCCTATCCTTCCGGAATAGCCTATTCGCCACCGGCCCCGTTGGGCCCCACGGGCAGGCTCTGGATCGGCGGCCGCCAACAGCCCAGGCTCCTATACGCCCGTAACGACGCCTACCGCATCGAAGTATGGGACCTGCTGGACGCCTCCTCTCGATGGTGGTCGAGCGGCGAACCCCCCGAAGAGCTCGGACGGAATCGGAGATTTCCGCACGGTTCAGGGGGGACTTTTCTTGCACCGCCGCGAACCCCATCGCTCCGAGCTGAGTCTGACGAACGACAAGTGGCCGGTGGTCGATTCGCTGTCCATCGCCGAGAGCTTCTTCCTGGACGACCAGGGATTCCTGTGGATTCGCCGGTTACCGGCCGGTGATGACGACGGAAGGCGTTGGGAGGTACCTGCCCGTCTTGATGGTGGGGGGGGTCATCGGGTCATGTGGTATGGCTTCCCTCGGGCATTCACGATGTCTTTCGGCCGGACGGCGTGTACCTCGGAACGGTGATGCTGCCGCACGACCTCGACGTGATGGAGATCGGCATGGACTACGTGCTCGGCGTCGCCCGGGACGAAATGGGCGTGCAGTACGTGCAGGTGTACGGCCTGAATCGGGGTGGGGCGCCTGGTCCTCCTTAGCTTTCCCGATCCGCCGTGCGTGCGGCCAGCGGCCGAGGGGTAGAAGGGCGCCATCGCCGCCGCCGACGTTGGTGACTTGGCCCGACCCCCTATATTCCAACACGGTGACCGAGGTATTCCCGAATCGTCGATAGGGCCGGATACCCCCGAACAAGAGGCAACGTCCATGGACCGAAGTCAGGAATGGCCAGGCTCGCGTTGGTGGCGTGTGGATCTGCACGCCCATTCCCCCGAGTCCAGGGACTTCCGTAGGGAAAACGACGACGAGAAGGACTGGCCTGGCTGGGTTATAGCGGCATTTGCGGCCGGTCTCGACGCAATAGCGGTCACGGACCACAATACGGCCGGGGCGATTTCGGAGATCCAGTCCGCGGCCGAGAGCCTGCCGGACGCTCCGTTTATCTTTCCCGGCGCGGAACTAACGGCCAGCGACGGGGTTCACCTGCTCGTCCTGTTGGATCCGGCTTGCCGCGAAGAGCACGTGGAAGATCTGCTTTCCAGAGTAGGAATAGCGGTGGATGAGCGAGGGACCGATCTCGCGCGGTCGGGACTCAGCGTCGAGAAGATTCTCGAGGAACTGGGTGGAGACTCTCTCATCCTGGGGCCGCACGCCAACGGGCCCAAAGGGATCCTGGCCGTACACGACGGCCAACAGAGGCTGGCAGTGCTGAGGGACTCACGCCTGGCTGCCGTCGAGATCGATCCCAACCACAGTGTTGACGAGAGCTGGCTGGACGGTAGCAAAGCGGAGGTGGGTCGCCGGATCTCACGAGTATGGTCGTCGGACGCTCACGAATTGGAGGAACTGGGGCGGCGCTTCACATGGGTAAAGATGACCCGTCCCGACATTGAGGGGCTGGGTCTGGCTCTGATGGACGGGCCTGATTCTCTTAAGCCTGCGACGTCTGCCGAGCCCGGAGATCCCAATTCCCGTCACGGGGAGATGCTCATCGAACAGATCACCGTTTCCAACGCTCGATTCATGGGACAGCCGGAGCCGATGGTAGTTCGCTTCAATCCGTGGCTGAACGCGATTATCGGTGGCCGGGGGACCGGGAAATCCACGCTCGTGGACTTCTGCCGCAAGACGCTTCGGCTCGATTCGGAATTGGACGGGAGCGGAACCGGTGACGAAGGATCACTACGAAAGACCTTCGACCGCCGCGTGCGGGTCCCACCAACGCGTGACCGCGAAGGGCTCCTTAGAGAGGAGACCCACATTGTAGTGACCTACCGCAAACACGATGATCGATTCGCGTTGTCGTGGAGTCCCGCTGGAGGAACGCCCTCGATCAGTCGCCTGAGCAAAGAGGGACGGACGCCCGAGGAAGGCAGTGTCTCGGAGCGGTTCCCGGTACGCATTTACAGCCAGAAACAATTGTTTGCGATGGCTCAGGATCTGGGGGCGCTGCTGACGGACATCGATCGGAGCCCTCACGTCCAAGCGACGGAGAGACGCCGTGAGATCGCTCACCTCAAGTCCAGGTATCTGTCCCTGCGTGCCCAGGCCCGTACGGCCGCGGCACGTGCGGAGGGTCTCAGCGCTCGACGGGCGGCGCTCAGTGACGCTCAGCACAAGCTCGACTTCCTTCAGGAAGGTGATCAGGCACGGCAACTGAGCGAATACCGCCGGAGGCGCCAGCAGGACGACACGTGGCAAGCTGTAGTGTCGGCGGCTTGGCTGAGTGTGCGTTCGGTAGCGGAAGGTGCGGAACAACTGTCGGTTGCCGATCTCGACCTCGGGAACGCCGGCTCCGACGAAGATCCGCCACAGCAAGATCTTCAGAAGGCTCACGAAGCGCTCAGCCGGGCCGTAGCAGGCCTTCGGCGACGGGTACTCGGCACCGTTGACGACGCGCAGCGGCAGATCGAACAGATACTGGCGGGAGAGCATGTCCAACGGTGGCAAGCGGCCTTGGAGGCCCGCGAGGAAGGGTTCCGGGAGGCGTCTGCCCAGCTTGCCGACCGGGGGATCCGTAGTCCCGGGGAATACCGGGGTCTAGTCGCGCATGCAGCCAGTCTGCGGCGAGAGATCGAGGAATTGGAGCGGGAGCGAAGTCGCGCGGGGGAACTCAGGCGGGAGGCTGAGCAGGCCCTGGGACTTTATCGCGAGCGGCGCGAAGATCTGAGCCGCGCCAGAAGCGCGTTCGCGGCGGAAGCCACAGGTGAAGTCATACGCGTTGAAGTGATCCCTCTTGAAAGCCACCGTGGGCTTCGGGATGAACTGATCGGGATTCTGGGGACCGATCGGTTTGAAGCAGACCGCAAGGCTCTTTCCGAGAGGATCCGGCTGGGGCCGGGGAAGCCTTGGAACTGGGACCACCTCGATGCGCTGGTGTCGGCCATCCGCGATTTCCAGGCGGACGAGTCAGAGGCTTGGACAGCGGAGGATTGGCGCTTCGAAGCGACGCTCAGGAAAGTTGCGCCCGAGGGCATAGACCGGCTGGCTCTGTACAGCCCCGATGACAACGTACGCGTGGCGTTTCGGGATCGAAACAAGGGTTGGCGACCGCTGAGGCAAGGCTCTCCAGGGCAACAGACGGCCGCCCTCCTGGCCTTCGTTCTGGGCCATGGCGAGGAGCCTATCATTCTGGACCAACCGGAGGACGATCTCGACAACACCCTGATTTACGATCTGCTGGTCAACCAGCTGAAGGAAACGAAGCTCAGGCGCCAGGTGATCGTCGTGACGCACAATCCGAACATCGTGGTGCACGGCGACGCCGAGTTCGTTCTGGCGTTGGAAGCCGGAGATGGCCAGAGCCGAAAGGCTTGTGAAGGTGGCCTTCAGGAACAGAAGGTAAGAGACAGGATCTGCGAGGTCATGGAAGGCGGACGGGAAGCCTTCGCGAGTCGTTACAAGCGGATCATGCCTCTGGATGGGTCGGTGTAATGAGGGACACTCACGCCATGGCGAGGCGGATTCGGCTCGGGGAAGACTCGACCCTGGAGCTGAAGCGCATCCTCGTTGCCGGTAACAGGGTCACCGATCCCAAGCGCGACGATCTCGCGGACGAAATGGCCGGCATGGCCAACTCGCGAGGAGGGACGCTGGTTCTGGGTGTGGCGGATCGGACCCGAGAAATCGTGGGCATTCCTCTGCATCGAATCGACCTGGTCGAAGCATGGGTTCGGGAGATGTGCAACGATTCGATCAAGCCCCCGCTCGACGCGGAAATCAACAAACTGGAACTTCCAGACAGCGACGGCACTTTACGCAACGTCATCGAGGTCGTCGTGCCCCGGAGCCTCTTCGTGCATGAGAGTCCGGGGGGCTATTTTCGTCGAATCGGGAGTTCCAGGCGAAGACTCCCTGCGGAGGTATTGGCACGACTCCTGCAGGAGCGAAGCCAGTCCCGCGTCATCCGGTTCGACGAGACGCCGATCCCGGGGTCCTCGCCGGACGATCTCGAATCGCGGCTGGTTAGGCGTTTTCTGGCGCCGGATGCTGGAGCGGGAGAGACCTCGCTGACCAAGCTCCGACTCATCGCAAGGGACGAGGACGATATCGCGCGGATTACCGTTAGCGGGGCGCTGCTTTGCACGGCGGAACCGACGCAGTGGTTGCCTCACGCGTACGTTCAAGCAGTCAGCTATGCGGGCGAACGTCGTGACGTGAACTACCAGATCGACGCCCGCGACTTCAGCGGTCCGTTGGATGATCAAATCTTCGAAGCGCTGGACTTCGTGCGCCGAAACATGCTTGTGCGAGCCGCGAAGACGACGGCTCGGACCGAGCGCCCTCAGTTCAGCGAGAGGGCAGTCTTCGAGGCGCTCGCGAACGCGGTTGCCCACCGCGACTATTCCATGGCCGGTGCGCGAATCCGCCTTCACATGTTCAGCGACCGCCTTGAACTCTATGTCCCGGGCTCGTTGGCCAATACGCTTACGACGGACAGCATGCACCTTCGGCAATACAGCCGAAACGAGCTGATCGTCTCGCTGTTGGCGCGCTGCAAAATGCCGGTTGACGGGAGTTTCGGGAGGTCACGCATCATGGACCGCCGGGGGGATGGCGTACCGATCATCCTCGGTGAGAGCGACGACCTGTCGGGGCGGATGCCCGAGTACACCCTGATCGACGATAGCGAGCTGCGCTTGGTGGTCTGGGCGGCGGCGTAGCGGGTCCAGCTCTTAGCTCCCCCCGTCCAGCAACTCGAACACGCGCAGCACCGCCACCGCCGACACCCCCGGCCCCGTGATCTGCGGGTAGTGCTCCGCATGGTCGGTCATGTCGATCTGCGCGGCGGCCTCCTCATACGACATTCCGCGCGCGTGGAGCTCCGCCGCCCGCGCCTGCAGGTCCCGCATGTAGTCCTGCAGGTACGTGATCCGCTCCTTGTCCTGGAACGGCTGGCCGTGCCCCGGCAGGACCCAGTCGAAGTCCAGCGCCTTGACGTGCTCCAGCGTCTCGACCCACTCGGCGAGGTACCCGTCGCCCATGTACGGCAGCCCGGGGACCAGCAGGTCGCCCGTCACGATGACCCGCTCCTGCGGCAGGTGCACCACGACGTCCCCGCCGGTGTGCCCGCGCCCGAAGAAGAGGATGCGGATCTCGCGATCGCCGCGGAACAGGGTCATGCGCTCCGAAAGCGTGGTGTTGGGGCCTTTCGGCATCAGCCCCTCCTGCCCGGCGGCGTAGTTCCTCATGTACGCCAGGCGGGATTCCAACCGCGCCAGCTGCTCCTCCGCCTCCTCGCGGGCGGCTTCGTCCTCCGCCTCGTCCACGCTCTGCTGCAGTCCCTCCAGCGCGCCCTCCATCGCCGCGATCTGGTCCGGCAATCCCCCCACGAACAGCTCATACGACCGCCCCAGCGACGCCCCGCTCTCCAGCATCTCGCGCGTGACCTCGTGGCCGATCACGTGCACGTCGTCCGGGTAGATCCGGTTGCCGTGCGCGTGGTCGAAGTGGTAGTGCGTGTTGACCACGTACCGGACCGGCTTGTCGGTGAGCGCCTCGATCTCATCGACCACGGCGTAGGCGGCCGCGGGCGAGATGTGCGACTCGACCAGCAGCACGTCGTCGTCGTTGACGATCACAGCGCCGTGTGAGCCCACGGAGAGATTGCCGGTCCCGCGCGCGTGGTAGACACCGGGCACAACCTCCTCGAACTCGAAGGCCGCGCCCCCGAAGTCGGACCCGAGAGGTGGGGCGGCGTCGGCGTCGGGTGAGTCGGCGGGCGGGCAGCCGGCGAAGATGAACAGGGTGGCCAGGGCGCTGGCTCGCAGGATTCGCATGGCGCGGACTCCGGGCTCGAGGGATTCACAACTTACGGTCACACTTGCGCCCGGATGCTCACGCGGCAAGATGAAGTGGATGACCATCCCCTACGCCATGTCATGGGAAGAGCCCGCCCAAGCGCGCGCCGCCGGCTACCACTACGACCACGAGATCCTCGTCGCACTGCCGCCCTCGTACCACGTGTCGCCCGACCGGCACTACCCCGTCCTCTGGTCGATGGACGGGGCGATGGCCTTCGCCGTGACCTCCGGCATCGTCAATCTCTACACCGTGGGCAAGCGCATCCCGGAGATCATCGTGGTCGGGATCGGCCACAGGAGCGAACAGGGGATGCTGGGGCTCGCCCACCGCACCTTCGATTTCTTCCCCCCGGGGAGCGTGTGGTCGGATCCTGGCCAGGGGAGCGAATACATGAAGGAGATGGGGTTCGACTTCGAGATGTCGCTGCCCTTCCTGACGGGAGACCGGTTCCTGGACTTCCTGGTGGACCAGCTGCGTCCGTCGCTGAGCGGGAAGTACCGGATGGCCGACGATCACACGCTGTGGGGCCACTCCGCGGGTGGCGGGTTCGCGAGCTATGCGCTGCTGGCCCGCCCGGGCGCATTCGGCCGCTTCATCATCGGCAGCGGGACCAACGGCCTGACCATCGATCTCGAGGCGGAATACGCGAAGACCCACGACGACCTCGACGCCAAGGTCTTCATCGGCATGGCGGACGGCGAGATCAACCACGCCCCGCTCTGCGCCCAGCGGCTCGTCAGCCGCACGACCCTCCTGGCCGAGAACCTGCGGCTGCGCGGTTATCCGAGCCTGGACCTTTACACCCGGCTTTACACCGACCGCGACCACTTCACCGTGATGCCGCTGGTCATCGGGGACGGGCTGCAGCATGTGTACGCCGACATGATCGCGGGTCTCGAGAAGCCGAACTGGTAGCGGCGAATTGCCTCCGGCGGGCGCCGACCGCACAATCCCAGTCCGGCGATTACCCCGCCCACCACCCCTTCCGCGCAATACGCTGACTCTCTCCATACGGAGGTCTCCTCATGGTCTCGGTTCTCAGCCTCTGGCTACCCATCCTCGTGGCCGCCGTGCTCGTGTTCCTGGCGAGCAGCGTGATCCACATGTTCCTCGGCTACCACGCCGGCGACCGCCGCGCTGTCCCGGACGAGGACGGCGTGATGGACGCCCTTCGCGGCTGCGGCCTCGGGCCCGGCAACTACTCGATCCCCCACGCCGGGAGCATGGAGGTGATGAAGAGCGAGGAGTTCCAGGAGAAGGCCAGGCGCGGACCGTCCGCGTTCCTGACCGTCCTTCCCCCCAATCCCCAGGCGCGGATGGGGCGCCAGCTAGTGCAGTGGTTCGTCTACTGCGTCGTGGTCGGGCTCATCACTGCGTTCGTGTGTGGAATGGCACTCGGACCCGGCGCCGAATACATGGCGGTGTTCAGGATCGTGTCGGCCGTGGCGTTCATGGGCTACGCGGTGGCGCTCGCCCAGGACGCGATCTGGTCCTTCCAGGGATGGGCCGCAACCGCGCGCAGCATGTTCGACGGGCTGGTCTATGCGCTCCTCACCGGAGGCGCCTTCGGGTGGTTGTGGCCATGAGGGATTTGCATCCGTGCCCTCGAGCCCGCGCAGCCACTCTCCTTCTGCCACGGGCGGATGGTGAACTACAAGCGATGTCGCGCGGGGCTGCGGCGTGACCTCCAAGACCGTCAAGGAGTACTTCCGGATCCTGGTCGACACCCTGGTCGGTGTCCTGGTGGAACCGTTCGGCCGCCGCCGCTCGCGGGCGGTGGTCACGAGGGCGCCGAAGTTCTACCTCTTCGACGTGGGCGTTGCCGGCCACCTCACGGGCACGCGGAGCGAGCGAGCTGCGGGCGAGGACTTCGGGGGCGCGCTGGAGCACTTCATCCTGATGGAGATCCGCGCGTACCGTTCCTA
This sequence comes from Gemmatimonadota bacterium, assembly GCA_026713345.1. Lineage (GTDB taxonomy): Bacteria > Gemmatimonadota > Gemmatimonadetes > Longimicrobiales > Gaopeijiaceae > Bin94. The sequence continues at coordinate 21,222 of JAPOOQ010000332.1, forward strand.
CAGCGGCCGCGACTTCCCGGTCCGCTTCTGGCGCACCCGGTCCGGGCCGGAGTGTGATTTCGTGTTGGGGATGGACGGGGACGGTGCGGTCGAGGTGGTGGGCGGGCGGCGGGTGGGGCCGCCCCGAACTTCGGGGTCTGCGCGCGTTCGCCGACGAGCACGGGCCGCGACGGGCGTTCGTGGTGTGTAACGAGGCCACGCCCACGCGCACGGAGGACGGGATCTGGATCCTGCCGTGGGAGCTGTTCCTGGAGGGGCTGTGGGGGGGTGAGCGCAAACCATCCGCACGCTTCAGCTGAGCACGAGCGAGGTCCGCCAGACCCCCAGAATCCTCTCGCTGTACTGATTCCTGAAGGGTCGTCCCGGTCGAGCGCCTACCGACGACGCCAGCGCCTCAAGCGACACCACACGATCAAGCAGGCCGAGAGATTGAGCGGCTACGACGGCTGCCTTGTCGCAGCTACAGAGGAAAAAATCACCCGCCAGATCGGCTGCGATTGCCAGCAGATCACGTTCTCCAGCATCCAGGCGTTGAGCGTCGGGATAGCGCAGTTGAAGAGCCACCCGGGCTTGTGGCGACACTTCGCGTACGGTAGCGCGTCGGATGTCCTCGTCGCTTACCGGGACATATCCCGGTCCGGACGCGTCGCCCCGTCGCAGTTCGTCCACGCACTCCGCAGAGGTGACCACCCTCAGCTGTCCGGTCAGGGCATTCCAGCAACCGGTGTCGACCGCCTCGATGACGATCATCGTGTCAACGAGCACGACGCCAGCGGTGGCCAGCACCACTCCCTCAAGCCTCGAAATAGGTCTCGTGACCGTACGCCCGAAGCATCCGCGCCAACCGCGTCACTGACACCCCCAGAAGGCTCGCCGCCCGCTTGACCGAAAGTCGCCCCGTATCCAAGGCGCCGGCGACGACCCCGACGAAATGGCTGCTGAATGAGGGGACCTTCGTCGTCCAGCATGCCAGTGCTCCGTTCGCAACGAGGCGCTCATCGTCGATCGCTTCCACCTCCGCCTTCGACAGCAGGTCCAGATTCCGCAGACGCCACTTGCAGGCCAGCGAGGAGACACCCATCTCGCCGGCGGTCTCGTTCACCCGTTCGTGTAGGTCGCCGCCGCTGCCGTTCCGGGTCCAGGCTTGCTTCATGGTCTCCTCCGGCATGAGCAAGGCCGCCGCGAAGTTCTCGGCGAGCCTCTCCACTCGCCATCGCTTGCCACGGGGCGGTTCGTAGGCTGGAACCGCGCGTTCGGGGGGAAGTGCATCCCAGGTGAGGAGATGGAAAAGCTCGTGGGCCAGGTCGAAGTTCCTTCGTCCTTCCGACTCGCGCCGATTCACGAGCGCGCAGTTCAGTCCCGGCACCCGGGAAGCCGCGCCCGATATCCCGGGGGGGGTATCGACGTACAGGACCAGGATGTGGAGCCGATCCTCCATGACGGACCGAAGGCGCTCCGCGGGACGGACTCCCAGCTCCCAGAGATCGGCGGCCGCCTCGCCCGCCGCATGGGCGTCTTCGAAGGAGGAGTGCGCGCTCATGTTCAGCTTGTAGCCGAGCCAGCGGGGTGCATGGCCCTGTTCGCGAGACAGTTCCCGATACATCCCGATCCATCTCCCGGCGCGCCGCTCGAATTGGTCGAGCACCTGTTCCTCGACGGTGGCACTGGTCCTGAACGAGAACTGCCCCTCGCCCACCAGGCGGAATGGGTCCGTGAAATAGTCCAGGTCGACACCGAGGACCTGCATGCCGAGGATCAGTTCCGGAGCGCTCAGTGGGCGGTCTCCGGCTTCGATGCTGGCGACTGTCTGGCGGTGACGCAGGCCCAGGGCGTCGGCCAACTGCTGTTGGGTCAGGCCGGACCTCTCACGAGCTGCCCTCAGCCGGAGACCGATACGGGCGGTCGATTCCATTGACATGGATGCAAGCTAGTCTTACATCGTATGCATTGCAAGGACCATTGAGCTTCTTGGACCAGCAGTTTTCTACCGAAACCGTCCCTGCAGCTCCTCCAGCTTCTCCGCCCCCGGACAAAGCCCCTCGAACGGATACCCCGCCAGCGGCTCCTCCACCGTCCCCTGGAGCCCGTGGAAATCCGCTTCCTCGCCCGCCTCCGGCGCCTCCTCCACGTACAGCAGCCCCGTCGCGACCTCGCCCGCCCGCTGCCGCTCCCTGATGTAGGCGTAGACCGCGTCGCGGTCGGTGGGATCGTAGTCGTCGGGCACCTTGCGGAACTGGATGCGGCTGCCGTCGTGCATCTGGACGGAACGGACATCGCCCGCCTCGAATGAGGCCGCGATCTCCTCGGCGGGGGGGACGAAGTCGGCGTACACCAGCCGGTTGTAGTTGTCGCGCGTGTACTGGTAGCTCTTGGTCGAGCCGCGGTGGTCGTTGAAGGTGACGCACGGCGAGATCACGTCGATCAGCGCGAAGCCGCGGTGGCGCAGGCCCGCCTTGAGGATGGGGACGAGCTGCTCCTTGTCGCCGGAGAAGCTGCGCGCCACGAACCCGGCGCCCAGGTTCAGCGCGAGCAGGACGGAATCGATGGGGTGCTCGCGGTTGATCTGGCCGCGCTTGGCGGTCGAGCCGACGTCGGCGGACGCGGAGAACTGCCCCTTCGTGAGGCCGTAGACACCGTTGTTCTCGATGATGTACAGCATGTCCACGTTGCGGCGGACGACGTGGGCGAACTGGCCCATCCCGATCGAGAGGCTGTCGCCGTCGCCGGAGACGCCGATGCAGATGAGGTCGCGGTTGGCGGCGTGTGCTCCCGTGGTGATCGACGGCATGCGGCCGTGCACGCCGTTGAAGCCGTGCGCCTCCTTCAGGAAGTAGGTCGGGGTCTTGCCGCTGCACCCGATCCCCGACGTCTTGGCCACCTCGTGCGGCGCGATCTCCAGCTCCCAGAAGGCCTCGATGATCGCGGCGGTGATGGAGTCGTGCCCGCACCCGGCGCACAGCGTGGACATCGTGCCCTCGTAGTCGCGGCGGGTGAGGCCGAGGCGGTTCCTGGTCAGGCCCGGGTGATGGATGCGGGGCTTCTTGATGTAGCTCATCAGGCGGCTCCCTCCGCGGCCGAAGCCTGCGGGCTGGACTGCGCGGCCACCGCATGACCCGCTCCCGCGGCCCCGGCGGGCGTTCCAATGTCGATTTGGGACGCCAGCCCGTCCATGACATGATGGCAGCTCATCGGATATCCCCCGTAATACAGGATTGACAACAGCGACTCCTTCGCGGCTCCCGTCTCCGCGATCAACAGCTTCCTGAGCTGCCCATCCCGGTTCTGCTCCACCACGAAGTTGAGATCGTGCCTGGCGAGGAACGGCTCGACCTCGGGGTGGAACGGGAACGCCCGCACGCGCATGTAGTTCGCCGCCACTCCGCGTCCCGCCAGCTCTTCCACGGCCTCCAACACCGCGCCGCGGCACCCCCCGATCGTCACCAGCCCGATCGTGGCGCCTTCCTGCAGCCGGATCTCCGGCGCGGGCAGGTGCGCCGCCGCCCCCTCGATCTTCCTCCCCACGCGCGCGAGCACATCCGCGTACGGCTCCGAGTCCTCGGTGTAGTTCCCGTAGCGGTCGTGGCCCGATCCGCGCGTCAGGTAGGCCCCCTTGGGGTGCACGCCCGGCAGCGTTCGCCAGGGGATCCCGTCGCCGTCGACGTCCAGGTAGCGGTGGAAGGGCCCCGCCGCCTTCTCCAGCTCCTCCGCGGTCAGCACCTTGCCCCGATCCGGCCGGTAGGAGTCGTCCCATTCGAGCTTCGGGATGACCCAGTCGTTCATCCCTATGTCCAGATCGGTAAGCACGAAGATCGGCGTCTGGAACCGTTCGGCCAGGTCGAACGCCTCCACCGCCATCTCGAAGCACTCGTGCGGGTTGGCGGGGAAGATGACGATGTGCCGCGTATCCCCGTGGGACGCATACGCCGCGAACTGGATGTCACCCTGCTGCGTCCGCGTAGGCATCCCCGTCGACGGGCCCACCCGCTGCACATCGAAGAAGACCGACGGCACCTCGGCGTAGTACGCCAGCCCGATGAACTCGCTCATCAGCGACAGCCCGGCCCCGCTGGTCGAGGTGAAGGCGCGCGCCCCCGCCCACGCGGCCCCGATCACCATCCCCGCGGCCGCCAACTCGTCCTCGGCCTGGATGATCGCGAACCGGTTCCTGCCCGTTTCGGGGTCCTTGCGGAACTGGTGGCAGAAGGCGGTGAAGGCGTCGACCAGCGAGGTGGACGGCGTGATCGGGTACCAGGCGGCCACCGTCGCGCCGGCGTAGACGCACCCCAGCGCCGCGGCGGTGTTCCCGTCAATGACGATCGAGTCGCGGTTGCCGTCCATCGGCTCGAGGTGGACGGGGAGCGGGCAGTCGAAGTGCTTCATCGCGTAGTCGTAGCCCAGGTCGATCGCGAGCTGGTTGGCGTCGAGCAGCTTCGCCTTGGCCGCGAAGGTCTCGTTCAGCAGACCCCGGACGATGTCCAGATCAATCTTGAGGAGCGCGGCCAGCGCGCCGACGTAGCAGATGTTCTTCATCAGGATCCGCACGCGCGCACCCTGGAAGTTGTCGACCGTCATCTTCGCGAGCGGGACGCCCAGGAAGGTGACGTCGTCACGGTTCAGGTCGCGGGGCAGCGGCCAACTCGAGTCGTGCAGGACCCAGCCGCCCGTCGTGACCTCCTCGATGTCGCGCTTGTAGGTGGCCGGGTTCATCGCCACGGTCAGGTCGAAACGGGCGGTGCGCGCGGTGTGGCCGCAGGCGTTCGCGCGGATCTCGTACCAGGTCGGCAGCCCCTGGATGTTCGACGGGAAGAGGTTCTTCCCCGAAACGGGAATCCCCATGCGGAAGATCGCGCTGCGCAGCAGACCGTTGGCGCTTGCGGACCCGGTTCCGTTCACGGTCCCGATCTTGAATGCGAGATCGTTGATCCGGCGCGCAGGGGGACCGCCGTTGGGGCTCGCGGGGAGGTCCGCCATCAGCCGATCTCAGCCCCCGCCAGGACCACCGGACCCCCCAGCGCCACCGAAAGCGGGCTGCGATGGGTGTCCCCCGCCTCCAGCCCCGCATACGGCACCAGAAGATCCGACTGGCGCATGTCCCACGCCGCCGTCGGGCACCGCTCGGCACACAGTCCGCAGTGAATGCAGAGGTCCTCGTCCTTGACCATGATTCGTCCGGTCTGGGGCAGGTCCTCCGAAATGAACAGGGGCTCTTCCGGGTAGTTCAGCAGCGAGGCCGTGAGGCGCTGGGTGAGCTCCTCTTCGGGGCCGTTTTCGGTGATCGTGAGACAATCCAGCGGGCAGATGTCGATGCACGCGTCGCACTCGATGCACAGATGCGCCTCGAAGTGCGTCTGGACGTCGCAGTTCAGGCAGCGCTCCACCTCGGTCAGCGACTGCTCGATGTCGAAGCCCTCCTCGACCTCGATGTCCAGCCGTTTGAACCGCTCCTGCAAGTCGACGTGCCGCATCTTCACGCGCTCAGCCTCGTCGTAGTCGTTGGAATACGACCACTCGTGCAGCCCCATCTTCTGGCTGATCAGGTTCATCAGCTGCGGTGGCCGGTCGGTGAGTGGGCGGCCCTCGCACCAGGCGTGGATCGAGATCGCCGCCTGGTGGCCATGCTCGACCCCCCAGATGATGTTCTCCGGCCCCCACGCCGCGTCGCCTCCCATGAAGACGCCCGCGCGCGAAGTCATGAAGGTCGTCTTGTCGACGATCGGCATGTCCCAGTCGTTGAAGTCGATCCCGATGTCGCGCTCGATCCACGGGAACGCCGTGTCCTGCCCGATCGCGAGGATCACTTCGTCGCACTCGATGATCTTGCTGCCGTGCACCTCCGCCTTCAGCCGCCCGTTCTCGCCCGGGTGCCAGGAGACCAGGTCGAACTCCATCCCGCGAATCTTCCCGTCCTCCACGATGAACCGCGACGGCGAGTGGTTCTCCAGGATCTCGACCTGCTCCTCGATCGCGTCCTCCAGCTCCCACGGCGACGCCTTGAAGTGGGGCTTGGTCTTGCGCGCCATGACCTTCACGTCGCTGGCGCCGAGGCGCTGGGCGGTGCGGCAGCAGTCCATCGCGGTGTTCCCCACGCCGATCACCAGCACGCGGTCGCCGCACGTGTCGATGTGCCCGAAGCGGACCGACTCCAGCCACTCGATCCCGATGTGGACCTGCTTCGAGTCCCACCGCCCGGGGATCTTCAGCTCCTTGCCCTTCGGCGCCCCCGAACCGATGAAGAACGCGTCGTAGTCCTCCTCCAGCAGCGCGGCCAGACTGTCGATGGGGCTGTTCAGCCGCAGATCCACCCCCATGTCGAGGATGTAGTCCATCTCCTCCCAGAGGACCTTCGCCGGCAGCCGGAACTCGGGGATGTTCGTCCACATCAGTCCGCCCGGATTGGCCAGCTTCTCGAAGATCGTGACCTCGTACCCGAGCGGCAGCAGGTCGTTGGCAACGGTCAGCGACGCGCAGCCCGCGCCGATGCAGGCGATGCGCTTCCCGTTCTTCTCCTCCGGAATCGTCGGCAGGTAGCCGGTGATGTCGTCACGCAGGTCCGACGCAACCCGCTTCAGCCGGCAGATCGCCACCGGCTCCCCGCCCAGCCGCCCCCGCCCGCCGACCCGCTCCCCACGGCGGGGGCCAGGGGCGGCCACGAGCCCCCCGGCAGAGAC
>JAPOOQ010000333.1 GCA_026713345.1 Gemmatimonadota bacterium
CCCGCTCACATTCGCAAACGGCGACGAAGGCGACCGCTTCGGCGCGTCCGTGGCCTTCGCCGGAAACGACGTGTGGGTGGGCGCACCCACCACCCGCGGCTACGAACTCGGCTCTGCCTTCGTGTATGAGGCGCAGGCCGATGGTTCGCTGCCCTCCGAGCCGAGCCGCATCCAGCTCCCCCAGGAAATGACGGTCGAGAGCGACCGCTTTGGCAGCCTCGTCGCCTCGGGCGGCGAGGTGGTAGCGGTTGGCGCGTCCGGAATGCACCACGAGGCCGGCTCGGTCCACGTCTTCGAGCGCGGCGGCGCCGGCTGGGAGGACATGGGAATGCTCGTGACCGACCCCGACATGCTCGCGCCGATCGTCGGCGAGGAGCAACGCTGCCCCGAGGAGGGCCAGATCGGCCCCTTCGACTGCAGCGAGGTCGAGCTCCTGGCGTACATCCCGCCGTCGCTGCTGCGAGCCGAGGGCCGCACTCGTGGCGTGCGCGCCAACGACAACTGGGGCTGGACCGACCCGATGACGGGGCGCGAGTATGCTCTGGTGGGACGCAACGACGGCACCTCCTTCGTCGACATCACCGATCCCACGAATCCCGTGCTGGTCGGAGACCTGCCCAAGCCGTGGGGCACCCCGCCGTCGCAGCTCTGGCGCGACATCAAGACGTACAGGGACCACGCCTTCGTGGTGGCCGACGGGGCGGGCGAGCACGGCATGCAGGGCCTCGATCTCACTCGCCTGCGCGATATCTCCCCGGACGAGATGCCCGTGCTCTTCGAGCCCGACGTGCACTACACCCGCATCGGCAGCTCGCACAACATCGCGATCAACGAGGAAACCGGGATCGCCTACACGATCGGCGGCGGCGGCAGCGGCGACACCTGCGGCGGCGGCCTCCACATGATCAACATCGACGATCCGAAGAACCCCGAGTTTGTGGGCTGTTCCGCCGTTCAGGAGCGCGGCATCCACGACACCCAGTGCGTCATATACCGGGGCCCGGACGAACGGTATCAGGGACGGGAGCTCTGCTTCAACTCGCGCGGCCGGAATTTCCAGATCGAGGATGTGACCGACAAGGAAAACCCCGTGAACGTGGCGAGCCCCTCATCGCCCAACCCCGCCTATATCCACCAGGGCTGGCTCACCGACGACCACCGCTACTTCTTCCAGGACGACGAGTCGGACGTGATCGCCGGCAACGCGGAGACCACGCGCACCCTGATCTGGGACGTCAGCGATCTCGAGGACCCCGTGCTGGTGCGCGAATTCATGGGCTCCATGCCGGCGAGCGCCCACAACCTGTACATCAAGGGCGATCTGATGTACCAGGCCAACTACCTCTACGGCCTGCACGTGCTCGACATCTCCGACCCCGAAAACCCGCGCGAAGTCGGATACTTCGACACGGCGCCGTACAAGGAGGGGTCGGGTTTCGGTGGCGCCTGGAGCAATTACCCATACTTCCCGAGCGGCACCGTGATCGTGACCAGCATGCAGGAGGGGCTGTTCGTGCTGAAGAAGAGGGTGCGGCCGATCAGCTGAGGGGGAAGGTCACCGGGGCTTGAGCCGTCTCCGCAGCCAAGCGGCGACCGCTTCCTCATCCAGCTTGCCGGCCGCCAACGCCACCATCCGCTCGACCACTAGGCGCTCACATCGGATCCCCATAAAACCTCCACGACGCCCGAAAATCCCGCCCCGGCGCCTCGCCCAGCAGCCGCGCCCGCACCATTTCAATCGGCATGGAGCCCCCCTGCAGGATCGTGTCGTGGAACTCGCGGTCGGTCATCCGCCCGCCGCCCACCAGCTCCTCGTGCAGTGAGCGGATCTGCAGGCCGCCGAGCATGTACGCGGCCTGGTAGAGCGGCGAATAGCTGCCGTTGAAGGAGCGGCGGACCTCGGCGGTGGCGTTGGCGGGCTCGTGCCCGACGCGCTCGACGAGGAACGCGATCGCGTCGGCCGGAGTCATCTCCTCCAGGTGGAAGCTCAGCGAGAAGATGATCCGCGCGGCCCGGTGCATCCGCCAGAAGAGCATGCCGACGCGGTCCTCGGGGGTCGACGGGAAGCCGAGATCCCAGAGCAGCATCTCCCAGTAGAGCGCCCAGCCTTCGGTCCAGAATGGCGTACCGAAGAGGTCCCTGTGCGAGTTGTAGCGGTCGGTCATGAAGCCCTGCAGGTGGTGTCCGGGGATGAGTTCGTGGTGCACCGTCGCACGCGAGAAGTGGGTGTTGTTCCCGCGCATGCTCATCCGCTTCTCGTCGTGGGTCATCTCGTCGGTCGGGAACGACACGCGGATCACCTCGCCGCCCAGGAAGAACGGACTGACCCGCTGCCGCGCCGGCGACATCATCTCCAGCCGCCACACTTCCTTCGCGAGCGGCGGCACCGTCACCAGCCCCCGTTCCTCGACGAAGTCAATGGCTTCATGGGCCAGCATCATGACGATTTGGGGCTGTCCGCCGGGCTCCGCGTGCAGCGTCTTGACGTGCTCCAGCGCCGCCTTCCAGTCATCCCCGAACCCCAGCTCCCGCGACGCCTTCAGCATCTCCTCCTCGCACCACGCAAACTCCTCGTTGGCGAGCGCGATCAGCTCCGCGGGCGTGTACGGCATCATCTCGCGGGCCAGGTCCGCGGCCATCCCGTCCGCCCCGATCGGATCGCCGACGATCGGCTCCTCGCCGCCCTCCGGCCACCCGACAACCCGCACCCGCAGCGTCGACAGGTAGCGCCCCAGCGCGCCGTCCGCCTCCTCGAACGGCTGGCTCGCCCACCAGGTGAAGAGCGGGTCATAGCCGGCGTAGTGGCGGTACCAGCTGCCGAGTGAGTTTCTGTAGGATTGGAGAACCCGCACGGCCCGCAGACCGGCGATCGGCGTCGGGGTCGGCTGCCCCCCGCCCCCCGGACCAGCCCCCCCGGCGGCTGCCCCCGACCTCAGCGCGGCGTCGGCCTCGCCCACGGCCACCGCCAGCCCCGCCAGCGCCGCCGCCATCTCCTCGCCGTCGACCTCGCCGCCCGCGTGCCGAATCTCGAGCAGCTCGATGATCTCCCCCGCAAACGGCAGCAGCGGCGCGACCTCGTCCAGCAGGCGACCCTCCCGCGCGAGCAGCTCCTGCCGGTACCGGATCTCGGCGCTCAGGAGGGTGTGGTCGATGCTACCTTCGACGTCGTCGGCCGCCACCGGCAGCGCGGCGAGGGCGTCGGCCCACCCGGCCAGGAAGTCGGCAACCCGCTGCTGGCGCGCCGGCGAGTAGGGCAGGTCGCCCCACTTCCGCTGCAGCGCCCCCCAGTCCGAGCTGAAGCGGTCTACGACGGGCGCCAGGCTGGAGCCCTCGAAGGCGGCGATGTCGGCGAGGTTGGGGACGGTGGCCGCGGTCGCGGCGGGGGTCTGTGCGGCGGCGGTCTGCGTCGCGGCGGCCGCGGCCAGAAACAGTGCGGCCGCGACGAGCCGGATCATCCCATTGGCACTCTCACCACGGCTCACGCCTCCCCGTGTCGCGCCTGCCTCGTTGCGACAAGTTGTCATCGATCACTCCTTTGCGAGTACATTGGACGCCCCGGTTCCGGGCCGGCTGCGCCAGCCCGGCCGCTCCTCTCTGCACACTGACGCCATGCACGTCTTCGGGCAACACGAGAAGCAGACGCTGGCCCAGCTCGCGCGGGTCGCCAAGCGCGCCGATCACGCGGCGCTGATGGCCGACGGCCACCTGGGCTACGTCATGCCCATCGGGGGCGTGGCCGCATACCGGAACCAGGTGAGCGTGGCGGGGGTGGGGTTCGACATCGCGTGCGGGAACGCGGCGGTGCGCACGGATCTGCGGCTGGAGGATCTGGGTGGCGGGCGGGGCGGCCGGCGGGAGAGCGGCTTGCAGCACCGACTCGCGGACATCGCCGATGAAATCCAGCACACGCTCACCTTCGGCGTGGGCGGGGTGAACCGGTCGCGCGAAGCGCCGAAGGACCACTCGTTGTTCGACGACCCCGCCTGGAATGCGGTCCCCGCACACCACCGCGCCAAGCTCAAGGACAAGGCCCGGGCGCAGCTCGGCACCGTCGGCTCCGGCAACCACTACGTGGACGTCTTCGCCGACGAGCGGGACCGGGTCTGGGTGGGGGTCCACTTCGGCTCGCGCGGGTTCGGCCACACGGTGGCGTCGTCGTTCCTGGCGATCGGGCAGGGCGCGAAGTGGGGGACGCGGGTTCCCGAGGCGGAGGTCATCTTCGACCTGGACGCTCCGGCGGGGCACGACTACTGGGCGCTGATGAAGCTGGCCGGGCGCTACGCCTACGCGGGGCGGGAGTGGGCGGTCCGGAAGGCGGTGGAGATCATCGGCGGGCGCGAGGTCGAACTCGTCCACAACCACCACAACTTCGCGTGGGAGGAGGAGCACTTCGGGCGCACCTTCGTGGTGGTGCGCAAGGGGGCGACGCCGGCGTTCCCGGGACAGAAGGGGTTCGTGGGCGGATCAATGGGGGACGATGCGGTGATCCTGGAGGGGACCGGCGCCGCAAAGGCCGACCGGAACACGGCCGCGCTACAGACCCGCGCGCTCTACTCCACCGTGCACGGCGCGGGCCGGGTGATGAGCCGCACCGCCGCGCGGGGGAAGCGACACCGCCGCACCGGCAAGGTGTTGAAGCGCGGGAAGGTGAGCCGCGCGATGATGCTGGAGTGGGTGGGGCGGCGGGGGGTGGTGCTGCGGGGTGGGGGGCTGGACGAGAGTCCGCACGTCTACCGCCGCCTAACCGATGTGCTGGCCGCGCAGGGCGACACGGTGAGGGTGCTTCACACGCTGCGACCGCTTGTGGTGGTGATGGCGGGGGGGCGGCGGTAGGTTGCGTTGCGTTACAGATCACTTCACAAGAGGGGAACCGGAATGATCGACACCTGCCGCCTTATTCGGGGACCGCGCGATCCCGACGCAACCCTTTCACCCGCCTGGCGCAGATTGCAGGCGCGGGGCGCCATCGTTGCTCTCCTCATCGGGCACGCGACCGGTTGTGCGAGCTACGGCGAAGGAGCCCCAGACACCTCGGAGGGCGAAGCCGTCCTGGCGGCGCTGGAGCATGTGGCGGTGGGGAAATGGGAGGAAGGGGGAGAAGGAACAACCCTGGTCAAGGGGAGGGCCGTTGTGGCGTATCGCGGTGACGAGCCGCTCACCGAATCTACGCGCAGTTTCCTGGACGAGGCGTTCGCAGCGCGCGGGTGGCGGTGGTCCACGGAAGATCCGCTGGTACCCACGGGCAATTGCGGATTCCCTCTCGGTGACTGTCGTTTGAAGGATCCCACCGAACTGCATCTGACCTTCTCCTGGGTACCTCCGTCAGGAGAGGCCTGCGCAGCGGAACAATCGGTACCGCCCCGACCACTACCGCCGGGTGAATTCTGCTGGGAACCCGTGGCAGGTGATGCACGCCACGGTGTCAGTGTCACATGGCTGAGCAGCTACCACTCCGTGCGGATCGGCCAGGATCGGGCGTTCACCGGAGGCGAGGGATTACTGGTTACCCACGGGAACGAAGGGTGGCGGGTCGAGAGCAGAATGTCGTGGGTCTCGTGAGTCCTTCGACTCGCTGACCCACCGATCAAGCTCCCCCCCACCAGCCCCTACATCCGAATCTCCTCGTCGATCCCCTCCTCGCCTTCCCATTTCCCGACCACCGCCGCCGCGCAGGAGTCGCTGTAGACGTTGACAGCCGTGCGCGCCATGTCGAGAGGCCGGTCGATGGAGAGCATCGCCGCCACGATCAGCATCGCCTGGGGATTGTCGCCGATGCCGATGGCGCTGAGGATGATGAAGATCACCACCAGCCCCGCGGAGGGAACCGCCGCGGCGCCGATCGACGCCAGCAGGGCCGTGAATACGACGATGACCTGCGTAAAGATCCCGATGTCGGCTCCCAGGGCCTGCGCGATGAAGAGCGCGCCCACGCATTCCATCACCGCCGTTCCGTCCATGTTCACCGTGGCGCCCATGGGGAGCGTGAACGACGACACGCGACGGGATACCCCCACCCTTTCTCTCACCGTCTTCATGGTGACCGGCAGGGTGGCCGCCGAGGAACTCGTCGAGAACGCGACCAGCAGCGGCTCCCGCATGTTCATCACGTGCTTCCATGGAGACACGCGCGCCCAGAAGTACAACAGGAGCGGCAGTGTGATGAAGAAGTGGATGAAGAGGCCCGAGCCCAGCCCCGCGACGTACTTGGCGAGGTTGGGGAAGGATTCCAGACCCGTGTCGGTGACCGTGGTGAGCATCAGCCCGAAGACCCCGATCGGGAGCAGCTTGATAATGCCCGTCGTCAGGGCCATCATCGCCTTGAAGAGCGCATCGACCAGATCCGTGATTCTCGCGCGGGGGTTTTCCGGCAGGGTCGTGACGGCCGCACCGAAGAGGATGCAGAAGAAGATGACCATCAGCATTTCGCCGCCCGACGCCGCGCTGAAGAAGTTGTCGGGAACGATGGTATAGAGCAGATCTTCGATCGAGTTGGGAGTGGCAAGCTCCGGGGCCGGCGCTCCGGTGTCGGAAACCGGATACCCCCGGCCCGGGTTGATCAGGTTGAACAGGAGCAGGCCGGTGAGAGCGGCCAGGAGGCTGGATACCAGGTAATACCCCAGCGTCTTGCCGAACATCCGGCCCACGGTGCGCCCGCTTCCGGCCGATGCCACCCCCGAGACGATGGAGGTTATGACCAGCGGCAGGATGATCATCCGCAGGAGGCGCATGAACAGGCCGCCGACCCAGCCGACGTAGCGCTCGACGACTTCCCCTCCCGGCAAGAGGCCGACGCTGATGCCGAGAATCATCGCGATCAGTACCTGCCAGTGAAGGCGCATGTACCATGGCCGGTCCGGGGCGTATTCCATGAGGTCTCTCCGTGGGGGGTGGTTCCGGGAACTGGAAACGGTATCAGCGGGGAACTTGGGGGACGGGGGGTGGACGGTCAAGCGGTCGAGGTTGCGACGACCGGGACTGCACCGCCGAGCGGACCCCACCCGGCTAGCAGGTTGCGCGCGTCCCGCCTGCGAGCGGACATTGGAAACCCGCGCAATCTCGCCGTCTCGCCCGCTCCAACCCCTGGTCATGCCCGAACCAGCCCGAGAACCGACACGCCCACCGAAGCGCCGGACAGACCTCGTGACGGTGGTGTGCCTGCTCGGCGTCTGCTCCCCCGCCCCACGCACCTACGACGCCCCGCGCACCGAATCCCCACCCTCCATCGACGGCGCCCTGAACGACGCAGCCTGGCGCGCCGCCCCCTGGACCGAATCCTTCATCGACATACGCGGCGAGGACTGGCCCGCCCCTCAGTGGGACACGCGCGCGAAGATCGTCTGGGACGTCCACCACCTCTACATCGCCGCACAGCTCGAGGAGCACCACCTGTGGGCCACCCTGGCCGACCGCGACGCGATCCTCTACCGCGAGCACGACTTCGAGGTCTTCATCGACCCCGACGGGGACGCGCTCGACTACTACGAGCTCGAGATCAACGCACTGGGAACCGAGTTCGATCTGTTTCTGCCGCGGCCCTACAATCGCAGGGGCAGAGCCAACGTGGGGTGGGACATGGCAGGTCTCCGCACGGCGGTGACCCTCGACGGCACGCTCAACGACCCCTCCGACGAGGACCGTGGCTGGACCGTCGAAATCGC
>JAPOOQ010000334.1 GCA_026713345.1 Gemmatimonadota bacterium
CTCGCCGGAAGACATCGACAAGGCGATGGTGCTGGGATACCGTCATCCCATGGGACCCCTGCGCCTGACGGATCTGGTGGGACTGGACGTGCGCCTCGAAATTGCCCGCCATCTGCACGAGACGCTCGGCTCCGACGCCTTCCGTCCCCCCGCGCTGCTCGAGCGCATGGTCGCCGAAGGCCGGCTGGGGAAGAAGTCGGGCCGCGGATTCTACGAATGGGACGACCAGTCATGATGGTGCGACCATGAGCCCCGAGATGGTGTTGCTCTCCGTCCGGAACGGCATCGCCGAAGTGGCGATCAACCGTCCCGACAAGCTCAACGCCCTCAACGAAACCGTCCGCACGGAGCTCACCGAAGTCTTCGGCCACCTGGTTGGCCGCGACGACGTCAAGGTCGCGATCCTCCACGGCGCGGGCGACAAGGCCTTCGTGGCGGGTGCGGACGTCGGCGAGTTCGCGGCGCGCACCCCCGAGGAGCAGCGGGAGGTCTACCGCCACGTGCGGGTCTACGACGCCCTCGCCGAGTTCCCGAAGCCGATCATCTGCGCCATTCACGGGTTCTGCATCGGCGGCGGCAACGAACTCGCGCTTGCCTGCGATGTCCGTGTCGCCGACGCCACCGCCCGCTTCGGCCAGTTCGAGATCCGCCTGGGCCTCATTCCCGGCGCGGGAGGCACACAGCGTCTCACACGTCTCGTCGGCCCCGGCCAGGCGCTCCGGATCGGCCTCTCCGGCGACCTGATCGACGCGGAGGAAGCGTACCGGATCGGCATGATCGAGTTCCTCGTCGAGGAGGGCCGACACCTCGACAAGGCCCGCGAACTGGCAGCCCGGATGGCCCGTTGGAGCCCCGTCGCGCTTGCGCTGGTCAAGAAGGCCGTGCGCGAGGCTGCGGAGCGCCATCTGGAAGGCGGCCTCGACGCCGAGAAGGAACTTTTTCTGGAGGCCTTCGCCTCGGAGGATGGACGGGAAGGCGTGAAGGCCTTCATCGAGAAGCGCAAGCCACGGTTCCGGGGGCGTTGATGCCTTTCCGCACCTGGCGCCGCATCGCGTGGACGTACCACATCCTCTTCGCCATCGGCGTCACCTGGCCGGTCCAGGCACTGGTGAACGATCCCGAAGTCTCCGTGCTGGGCCTGCCCGTACAGATGGCGTGGGCCGCGGGCTGGCTGCTGGGAAGCCTGGTGGTGCTCTGGCGCCTGGACTCGGCCCGCACCCGGGAGACCGTCCCGGCCGGGGTCGACGGTTCCGGGGCCACCACCCCCGCAGGTGAATGACGATGGACAGGTCCACCTTGATCACCGTCATCATCCTGGCTTACCTCGCGGTCACGCTGGGGGTCGGACTGGTTGCGGGCCGGCGCGCTTCGCGCAGCGTCCAGGGATACGTCGCCGGCGACCGGGACTTCGGCCTGCTGGTCATGTACTTCATCACCGGGGCGACGGTTTTCTCCGCCTTCGCCTTCCTGGGCGGTCCGGGATGGGCCTACTCCCGGGGCGCCGCCGCGTTCTACATCCTGACCTACGGGGTCCTGGGCATGGCCCCGTGGTACGCCATGGGCCCCCGGGTGGCTGCGCTCGGACGGCGTTTCGGTTTCGTCACCCAGGCGCAGCTTCTGGTGGGGCGTTTTCCGTCCAGGGCGCTTTCGGTCCTGATGGCCGTGCTGACGCTGGCGGCTTTCGTGCCCTACGTGACGATCCAGATGCGCGGGGCCGGGATCGTGATCGAGGCCGTGACCGGCGGCAACATCCCCCTGTGGGCGGGGGCCGCGCTCGCTTACGGGATCGTCATGATCTACGTGCTGAAGAGCGGCGTGTCCGCGGTGGGTTGGACAAACACCTTCCAGGGCGTCTTCATGGTGGTGATCGCGTGGGTGCTGGGGATCTACCTCCCCTACCGCATGTACGGAGGCGTCGGCCCCATGTTCGAGCAGATTCTCGACCAGCGACCGGAACTCCTTTCCCTGCCAGGACTTGACGGAAACGGGAATCCGTGGAGTTGGGGGGCCTACTCGACCGCGATCCTGGCGAGCGCCATCGGAGTGACCATGTGGCCACACCTCTTCATGAAGGCGTACACCGCCAGGAGCGACAAGATCATCCGCCGCACCGTGATCCTCTTCCCCACCTTCCAGCTCTTTCTGATCCCGGTCTTCCTGATCGGCTTCGCGGGCGTCCTCTTCCCGGAGTCGCCCGAC
>JAPOOQ010000335.1 GCA_026713345.1 Gemmatimonadota bacterium
GAGGCAGGACTGGAACAGCCGCGTCCCAGATGTTGAACGTCAGCGAGTTCTCGGTCCGCTGGTTGCCCTCCATCCCGTAGAGAACCAGCATTTCCATGTCCTCCGCCATGCTGTCCTCCACCGCCATCAGCATGGTGGTGCCGGTGGCCGAGCCGGCCTCGATGGTAACTTCGCCGACCTCGAAGTCGGCGTCACCGGCGGAGCTGGTGCCGTCCCGCATGATCATCACGGTGGTCTCGACCTGGACAGCAGGATCGGCAGTCACCGTCAGCTCGTAGGACATGCCCTCGACGAGGTTCGAGTCGTCAGGCCCGCTGAGCGTGTAGGTAGACAGCATGTCGTTGTCGGCGATGGAGAGCATCACCGAGCCCGCATCACCGCCGCCGACCACCGAGGCGACCAGCGTCAAGGACTCCATGCCCTCGATCTCGACGTCATCGGTTGCGGTCAGCATGAGCGACCCGTCCATGTCGCCGACCATGATGGTGATCATCGGCACCGAGAGGCTGTAGTCCTCCATGGAGGCGCTGCTCGCGGCATCCCGCATCAGCATCACCTCGACGTTGGCGCCTTCGATCATCTTGTTCGCGGTCGCGGTGATCGTGACGCTGCCGCCCTCCTCCACCGACTCGGCGGAAGCGACAACCGTCACCGACAGCGGCTGATCAGCCACTGTCACCATCGAAGACGCAGTGCCGATGTCGCCGCTGGCGCTGTCGCTGGCCGTGACCGTGATCGTGGCCATGCCGTCGGCCATCGGCGTGAGCGTCAGCATCGTTCCGCTGCTGCTCGCCTCGACGATCATCGAGTCACCCGACGAACCGGAGTAGGTCGGGCTCGCGCCCTCGGTCACGTCGAACAGCATGCGCATGTCGATCGACGCGGGGCTCCCACCCTCGATCCAGTCCGGGCCGCCGGCCGCCGTCACGATGGCGGTGGTGAAGACGGCGTCGATCTGCTCCTGGGACTTCGCGCTGACGGTCGGCGTGTCTACAGGCGCCTCGTCGTCGTCCATCACGCTCACAACGAGCTGCTGAGAGCCGTCGATCCCGGGCCCGGTGGCGACCAGGGTCAACGTCTCGTCCATGTAGTCGTCGTCCTGCGACGCCGCCAGCAGTGCCGTGCCGCTGCTCGCATTGGCCGCGATGGCGATCGACTCGCTGACCTCGTAGGCGTCTTCGTCGCCGATGACACTCAACGCGATCATCGTGGCCTCAGTGACCGGCCGGTTGGCCGTGGCGGTGATCGTGGAGGTTCCGCCCTCCATGACCTCCATCGGGTCGGCCGCGACCATCACCGTCAGAGGCGCCAGGACGACGTCGACCGGGAGCACGATCTGGGCCACATACGGAGTGGTCTGGTCCAGAATCTGCACTCCCGACGGCGGGGTCGCCGTCGCAGTGACGGTGATATGGGCCTGGGGTCCGGCCGCGTTCGCGGTGATGGTGGTCATGCCGCTACCGCCGTCCGCCAGCACGCTGGCGACCGTGGCGTTGTCAGACGTTGCCGAGTACGCCACGCTGGCGCCGCCGGAAACGGTGAACATCATGCTCGCGTCGAACTCGACGGTCTCGCGCGGGTTCAGGCCGTCCTCGCCCATCCCGTCCGCCTTCGCCGCGTTGAACACGGCGTAGACGTCATCCTCCGATTTCGCCTTGACGTACTTCATCGTGCCGTCCTCGACGGTCAGCGACAGCAAGCTGGAGACGGGACGGGTACCGGTCCCGATCTTGCTATCACCCGCCACGGAAGCGTCGAACACCAGCATCTCCATGCCGAGGTCGTCGTCCTTCTCCAGAGTCAGGTCCACCGACGCACTCGACTTCTTCCCCTTGTCGATGACGATCGGGTGCGTAGACAGCCGGTAGTCCTGCGAGCTGCCGCTGCTGGGCGTCAGCGAGACGGTCAGCTTCTCCGCAGCCTCGATGGCCTTGCCGTCCTTGTCGACTACGGTCAGCATCACCTTGACGGTCTCGCCCTCCATCTTCGACTCGGGCTGAGGATCGAGAGCCACGCCCTTGTCGTCGACGAACATCGCTCCGATGTCAGGCAACGCGTTGATGTCCGTAACGGTGATCTCGAGCTCCGCGAGCTTCACGTCGTTCCCGAGGGTCCCCGGCGTGTACGCCATCACCGTGACGGTGTCCTCGGCCCGGTCGCCGTCCGCCTTTGCGCTGACGGTGCTGGTGACGGAACCCCGCGCGGCGAGAGTCCCCGACGTGGAACTCAACGTGTACTTGTCCGGGTCGTCGGGGCTGAGCACCAAGCTGACGGGGAGCTCGACCGTCTTGTCCGGGTCAGCCTCCAGTTTCAGCGTCCCGGAACCGCCCTCCTTGATGGTGTTCTTCGCCTTCTCGGAGGAGTCCAGGCTCAACACGAACTTCTGCTCCTCGGCGTCGTCGATCGTGACCACCTTCGACAGCTTGGGTGCAGGGTCGTTGATCTGGACTCCGATCTTGAACTTCTCGTCCTCTGCGTCGAGGTCCTGGCCGATCGCCACGCGGAACGTGCGCGTCACCTCCGATGCCGTTTCCTTCCGCGGGATGTTGGTCCAAGTGTACATGCCGGCCGAAGTGGTGCCGAGCAGCGTCGTGTCGTCGGCTTCCGCCGCATCTCGCGCGAGGATTGACGCATCCTCGGTCGAGAACGTCACGTAGACCATCTTCGACGCGATAGGCGCTATCTTGTCATCCGCCCCCTTCGTACCCGCAGGCACGTTCATGGTGACCGTTACTGTCAGGCCTGCAGCTTCGGCTACGCTGGTGGCCGACGTCACGCTCTTGACCGTCACGTCCGGCACGGGGATCCCGACAGGGGCCTTCTCCACGGTCTCTATCGCGCCGTTGCCCGCATCGTTGACTGCACGCACCCCGAACGTGTACGTGCGCCCGTTCACCAGGGGCTGCCCGTTCGCCATCGTCACCGTCGCGGTCTTCTCCTGCCCCGTGCTGGTCCAAGTGCCGCTGCTGTCCACGTTGTACTCGTACCGGATGATGGAGTCACCCCCGTCGCTCTCCGGCTCGATCCAGGTCAGCGTAACCATCATGTTACCGGCGGCCGCCGTCAGGTTCCGCGGCGCAGTCGGTACTTGCGCAGCCGGGATCCCCGACATGCTTGTCGAGGGCTCGCCTTTGCCCGCGCTGTTGACCGCCCGAACTCGGAAGGCATAGCTCTGCCCGTTCCTCAGGTCAGTCACGTCCTTCCTCAGTGCCATGCCGGGAGACCAGCCGACGGACATCCAATTGTCGTCGTCGTCCATCTCGTACTCGTAGTCCGTGACGGAAGCCCCACCGTCGTTCATCGGCGCCATCCAGGCCAGCGTCACCATCTCGTTGCCGACGGTTACGGTCAGGTCCTGCGGTGCGGTCGGAGGCTGAACTTCACCGGTCGGGGTTGCCGTGGCCATCGCCGGCTCGCCGGGGCCAATGATGTTGACCGCCCGAACGTAGAAGGTATGGAGTCGGCGGGGGGTCAGGTCTGGCAACGTCACCGTTTCGTCGAGCGCGTTCGCCGGGGACTTCCAGTCGGTGTCGTCGTTAACGCGATACTCGTACCCCGTCAGGGCCGATCCGCCAGGGCGCGACGGCGGATCCCAGGTCAGAACTACTTGCCCGTCGATGCCGGCGGACGGAGCCGCCACTAGGTTCTGAGGCTCTGACGGCGTGGTCGCCGGGGTCGCTGCATCCACAATTGGGGTCAACGACACGCCGGCCTTGTTGACGGCCCGCACCCCGAACACGTATCGGGAACCGTTCGCCAAGTCCGGCACCGTCGCGGAGGTAGCGGCAGTCTCCATCCAGCGGGACCAATCGGTGCTTTCGAGACCGGTGGCATCAGTGGCGATACCGAAGCGGTATTCGTAGCTTTCGATCGGCTGCGCTTGAGTCGCCGTAGCCGTCCACTGCAACATGACCCGCTCCCCCCTGCGATCAGTATGAGGCTTGGGGAAGCCGGCGCTGAATGCCGGGTTGGGCGGAACGCCAATCACCCTTAGCGTTACGGTCACGGCATCGCTGATCTCTTCAGGCTGGTTTGCGCCGGCAGATTCACCAGCGTTGCCGTCTCCGTCGACATCGTGGACTGCCCGCAAAGCGAAGACGTAACTCCCTACGCTCAACGCCTCTATCTCCGCGGCCCTGAGGTTCGCATTGTTCGCGTCCGTAGTGGAGGGGAGCGTCCAATCGGGGAGCCAATCGCGACCCCCGTTACTACTCCACTGGTAACCCTTGACGGTTCTGTCGTCGCCAGAGGGTTCCCTCCACTTCAACAACACCGCACCCGCATCGGCGGTGTTGGCGGCCGTAAGCTCATTACCGTCCGCCTTCATTGCGGTCGGCATGACCTCGAAGTTCGTCGGTGCCGACGGCTGCGCGATGGCCGAACCGGTCCCCAGCGCGAAGACGACGCCCACGAGCGCCAACCACTTCAGCGCCCGGCAACTGCCTCTCGCGAAAATCGCTCCTGTCCGCATGTCGCAATCTCCCTTGTGAATCCGTCCGTCTGTCGCCAGCAGCGGGGGGAAAC
>JAPOOQ010000336.1 GCA_026713345.1 Gemmatimonadota bacterium
ACGGTGTTGGCTTCCACGCAGGCCGAGAGAAACGCGACAAGCACGAAGAATGACCTGCCCGGTGTGCGCGGGCGGGTTGGAGAAGGCCGCTCGACCGTCCCCATGCTGCAGGCATCCATCCCGGTAGCTGACACGACCTGCAAAGCCTCCTTCACGGTATGCGGGATCGGGGTGCCGATCCGGTCGCAGCGGGTTTCGGCCAATCAACCGCTATCGGTGTTCGGCAACTGTTGAAGGTAGCAATCCCCTGGAGCGAGAGACACCCCGGAGCCCAAGCGCCATTGACAGGGCACTGTTGTTTGACATGGGCGCGCCGCGCCACAGATAATTCAGCCGAATGGCGATCCTCCTCGAAACAGGTGAGGCGGAAGCCGAAAACCACCAGCGTCCAGCAGAAGGCCACCAAAGTCCGCGACCGAAACCCGCCTCGGAGCTTGTCGACTTCGGACGCGTTATGGGAGCTGCCGGACCCTCTGTCCGTGCTGGAGGTCCGTCATGACGATGGCAGCGTCACGTTCGTGCGCCGCCATGGGCACCCCGGGGGTCCCAGGTTGCTCCTCTGCCACGGCAACGGGCTCGCGATCGACTTCTACTATCCGTTCTGGTCGCTGCTCGAGGAGGACTACGAACTCGTCGTCTACGACCTGAGGAATCATGGCTGGAATGCTGTCGGGGCTCGTACCGAGCACAACTTCCCGAATCTGATTCGGGACCAGGAGCAGGTGGTGGAAGCGGTGCGCACCCGCTACGGGGACAAGCCGATGGTCGGGGTATTCCACTCGCTGTCGGCGCTCGTCGCACTCCTGTCACCAACCCTCGGCACCGGTCGAACCGGCGAGCTTGCCGGGTGGTTTCTGCTGGATCCTCCCCTGTACCGGCCCGGCCCGGAAGACCCGGACTTCGACGAGGTGGCCGAGAAGGCGGCCGGGATGGCCCAGCGGCGCGCGCACCGTTTTCAGAAGAGGAGCGAATTCGCAGAGCTCGTCAGCTACATGCGCCTGCTCCTCAGGGCGGTGCCCGGGGCCTCGGAGCTGATGGCCCAATCGGTTCTTCGTGAATCCGAGGGCGGAGACGGATTCGAACTCCGCTGCCCGCGCGACTACGAAGCCCAGATCATCGCCTACGTGCGTACGTTCGCCTTTCTGGTGGACTTCGGGGATCTGCCCTGTCCGACGAAGGTGCTCGGATCGGACCCCACACTGCCCTACGCGTACCTGCCCACTTTCGATCTGAGTCACATCGAGGCCATCGACTACGACTTCATACCGGAAGCGACTCACTTTCTTCAGCTGGAAAAGCCCGCCGAGTGCGTGGCGGCGCTGAAGGAGTTTCTGGAGGATCGCGGCCTCAGCAGGCCGTGGATAATCCCCGCGTAGCACCGAGGGCGGCGAGGCGCCGGGCTGGCAAGTGGTTGTAGTTTCTCATCTTGTTGCGGTGAATATGTTTGCATGTTCAACGGCCCGGATTCCCGCTGTTTGACTCCCGCCATTCTCGATTTCAGGCGCGAGCCCGGCGGCGGTCTTCCAGAGCCTTCCGAAGCTGTCCTTCGTCGGCCCTCTGATAGCACCGGAGCACCGTCTTGGCCGTCTTCCAGCCGCCGAGTTGGCAGAGCACCTTCAACGGCTGGTCCATCAGGTCGGAGGCGAACTTGCGGCGCAGCGAGTGCCAGCCCCTGCCGGGCTTCGGCTCCAGCCCCGCAAGAATTTGGGCCTTCTGCCACCAAGCGTGCAACCGGGCGGCACCCACAGCCGCCCTCGGATTCTTGGGCGCGGGCAGCACCGGGGCCTCCCCGGTTCCGGAGTTCATTGCCCGCACCTCCTTCAACGCGTCGAAGGGCCTCGGCGGTCACGGGCGTGATGTGCTCGTAGCCCGACTTGTCGTGCTCGGCGCGCCAGAGGATGGTTCCGCCGTCGAAGTCGATGTCAGCCCACCGAAGCTGGCGGATCGCGCCGATGCGGTGGCCGGTCTCGTGCGCGAGCACCAGCGCGAGGTGGAACCGCCAGTCCACCTTGCGCGACACCTCCAGAAGCGCCCTGTACTCCTCCTCGGCGTGCACCACCCGGTTCGGGTTCTTCTCCGTGGGTGTCCTGAGCCCCCTCAGCGGATTCCGATCCAGCAGCAATCGGCCCCGCTCGTCGCGGGACTGCGCTGCCCAATTCAGGACGGCGATCAGAAACTTCAGGTCGTATTCGACCGTTCGGTCCGACACGGGCTTGCCGCTCGGTCCGATCCTGCCCGCGCGCCGCTCTCGGATGAACCGGTCCCAATCCCTTTGGGACAGGGTGGCCGGGTCGCGGTTCCGTCCGAAGAGCCGGAGGAACATCCTCATGGCGGCCCGGTCGTGCCCCCGAGTATGCGCGCCCTTGGTGGGCGTCACCTCCTCTCCGTAGATTTCAACAGCTTTTCCAGCGTGAGCGGCTCGGGCTTGGCGTCGGCCTTGACGTTCGGCGCGTCGATGAAGCCTGCGGCGAACTGATCCGCTTGCCGCTTTGCGCGCCTCCAATCGCGGTGTTGCAGCGACCGGGTGAGCCTTCTGCCGTTCTCTCGCCACTCAATCTGGAAGAGGCCGGTCTTCGGGTCGGGAAAGATCCTGACCCGGTTCCGGCCCCACTCGCCGGCGCCGTACGAGCGCCGGCTTCGTTTCGTGCGTGCCATCATTCGATTCCTTTCGACGATGGACT
>JAPOOQ010000337.1 GCA_026713345.1 Gemmatimonadota bacterium
AGATTCGGCCAGAGGTTGCGGTGCTCCTCCCCGGAGCCGGGGCACTTCAGGTCCATGATCCTGTGCACGCGCGGGTCCAGCGCGCCCACATCGAGCGCGCCCGACGTTTCGATCAGCACCGTGTAGCCTTCATCGACAAGGCGCCGGGCCAGGAGCGCCGCCCCCGGCTGCACGAGCGGCTCGCCGCCGGTGATCTCCACGAGGCGGCACCCCTTCCCCTCCACCTCCCGCATCACCTCGTCCAGGGTCAGCCGGGTGCCGCCGTGGAAGGCGTACGCGGTGTCGCACCAGACGCACCGCAACGGACAGCCGGTGAGCCGCACGAAGGTGCAAGGAAGGCCGGCCCGGGTGGATTCCCCCTGTATGGAATGGAAGATCTCGGTCACGCGAACCGACGGGACGTCCGCCGCCTCCGCCCGGGAACTCCTCACGCCTGGCCTCCTTCCCTGCCCCTGCCCCCATCCCCCCCGCCACCCGCCCTGGCCACGACGGCCTCGTTCAGCAGGCGCTGGACCTCGTGCAACGCCACGGCTCCGGCCTGCGCCACCACCGCGTCCCGGGACGGCCCCTTCCACAGCAGGGGGCTCTCCACATGGCCGACGATGCCCAGCCCGGTCTCCGCCCACCTCGGGAAGACCAGGTACCCGGCGACCGGCGCCCTCAGGTCCCCCGAACGCTCGGTCTCGATCGACACGGTGTAGGGCTGCCCGTCACACGCCTCGAAGGCGGGCGGACGGCTGTGCACCTCCAGGTAGCCCCCGAGCGTACGGTCGTCCTCGCCTTCCCCGGGCCCCTCCGCTGTCCTCGCGGCTTCCGCCGACTCTCCCGCTCCACTCACGTGTTCGTCCACCCTCCTCTGCTGGCCAATGCAGTCCTGCCGAAAGCTACACAGGCGCGCGACCGGAGGAACACCTCGCGGCCCAAACCGACATGCCCGCGCCCCTTCCGCCCCCCGTCGCTATCTTCAATCACCCCTGGCTTTGCGCGCGCGCACAATCACCCCCACAAGAGCGACCCCACCCGTGAGAGCGGCAGTCTTCCACACGAACGGCGGCCCCGAAGTCCTCGCCGTCGACGAGATGCCCACCCCCCAACCCGGACCCGGCGAAGTGCGGATCCGCGTCGCGGCCTCCTCCCTCAACCACCTCGACCTGTGGATGCGGCGAGGACTCCCCTTCGAGATCCCGATGCCGCACATCGGCGGGTCGGACATTGCGGGGACGGTCGACGAACTCGGCCCCGGAGTCTCCCCCGCCTGGGAGGGCAAGCGGGTAGTCGTGGACCCGTCGCTCAACTACGACTGGTACCGGCTGGCGCGCCTCGCCAACACGCGGTCCGAGCCGCTGGAGATCATCGGCGAGCACACGCAGGGGGGCTTCGCCGAATACGCGGTGGCGCCGGCCGCCAACCTGATGGAGATCCCGGAGGGCGTCAGCGACGAGGTGGCCGCCGCGGGAGCGCTGGTGGGGGTCACGGCGTGGCATGGGCTGATGTCGCGCGGGGGGCTGCGCGCGGGGGAGCGCGTTCTGGTCACCGGCGCCAGCGGCGGCGTCTCGACCATGGCGATCCAGTACGCACGCGCGGCCGGCGCCGAGGTGTTCGCGATCACGTCCACGGAGGACGGCGTGCGGCGCGTCCGGGAGCTCGGCGCCGATCATGTCTTCGACCGCACGGCCTGCGACTGGGCGCGCGAGGTCTACCGCGCGACGGACAAGCGCGGCATCGATCTCTGCCTCGACTCCGTCGGCGAGGCGATCTGGCGCGACCTGGTGCGGGCGCTTGCCGTCGGCGGCCGCCTCGTCACCTTCGGCGCCACCACCGGCGCCAACGGCATGATCGACATCCGCCTCCTCTTCTGGCGCCAGCTGTCGATCCTGGGGTCCACGATGGGAACGCCCGCCGAATTCCGGCAGGCCATGAACCTGGTCTTCGACGGCGTCGCCACCCCTCCGATCCACAGCGTCCTGCCCCTGGACGAGCTCCGCAAGGCCCACGAGCTGCTCGAAGCGGGCGGGGTCTTCGGCAAGATCGTGCTTCAGCCCTGACGGGAGCGTCCCTTGAGAATCCGCGATGCGCAGGAGCGGGTCGACAGCTGGATCAGTCGGTTCGAGGAGGGCTACTGGCCCCCGCTGGCGATCCTCGCGCGCCTGATGGAGGAGGTCGGCGAACTGTCACGCGAGATCAACCACCGTTTCGGCTCCAAGCCCAAGCGGCACGACGAGGCCCCCGCCGAGCTGGAGCTCGAGATCGCCGACATCCTGTTCGTGCTGATCTCGCTGGCGAACCAGCAGGGGATCGATCTGGAAGCCGCCTTCGACCGGGCGATGGACAAGTACGAGAAGCGGGATGCGGGACGCTGGACACCGCGGGCCACGCCGGCTGGAGGCGAGCAGTGACGGCTGCGGAGCGTGTCGGACCTGGTCGACGGCCGCGCGCGGCCAGCCCGTCCTAACGGTTCGCCCCATTTGCCTGTCGTCCCCAGTATGGAGCGTAGCGAGACCGATGGGGTGCTGGTCGCCCGGGTTCGCCGCGGCGACAGCCGTGCCTTCGACCAGCTGGTCCGGCGGCACCTGCGCACGGCCCACGCCGTGGCGCGGTCGAAGCTGGACAACCCCGCCGACGCCGACGACGTGGTACAGGATGCATTCATCAAGGCGCTGCAGCGGATCGACGACTGCCGCAACCCGGAGGGGTTCCGGGGCTGGCTGCTCGTCATCGTCCGCAACACCGCCCACAACTACAGGGAACGTGAAAGGCTCAGAACAGCCGCGCCGCTCGAAAAGGTGGCCTCGGCGGCTTCGGGGGACGACCCCCTGGCCGACGTCGCCAACGCGGAGTTGCGCGGTCGCCTGAGCGAAGCGATGAACAATCTCACGGAATTGCAGAGAAAGGTACTCGTCCTCTATGACCTCGAAGGCTGGAAGCACGGCGAAATCGCCCGCGAACTCGGGATTTCCGCGGGCTCGTCGCGCGTACACCTTCATGTCGCCCGCAAATCGATGCGGCGACTCCTGGGCGGCCGACTCGCGCTGGAGAATGTGTGACCGATGAAAAGACCCCATTTCCGGAATACGAACACGGACCCGAAAGTCTTCAATCTCGACCCCGAGATGCATCCGTCCCGCTGGGAGGCGCTCGTCGCCGGGATCATGGAGCGCGCCGGGCCGATCCTGGAGGCGCGTCGGCAGCGGACCCTGGCGGGGACGCTGTCGGGTTGGCAGCGGCCCGTGCTCGCCGGCGCGGCCGGGCTCGCGGCGGCGGCCATCGCGGTGCTGATCCTGCTGCCCGGCGGGGAGACCGCCCCGGTGGAGGTCTCGCTGGCCGAGGTGGTGATGCCCTGGTCCGTCGCGGCCTGGATCGATGGCGGTGACGCGCCAACGGCCATCGACCTGGTCGACGCCGTCGCGGAGTACGTTCCATGAGCCGACGGTTCGCCGCAATCTCGCTGCTCGCCGCCGTGTTCCTTACCGGCGTGGCCGCGACCCTGGGCACACTTCGCATCGTCGAACACAGGGCTGACTCCGAACAGTCGGCCGTCTTCCGCCCGGACGGGGATCGGCGTCCACCCCGTTCACCGGAAGAGCGCCAGCAGGGGGGGAGGGACGAGCCGCGTCGCTGGACGGAAATGACGCGTCTGCTCGTGTCCGAGCGGCTCGTCAGGGCACTCGATCTGACGGACGAACAGGTCAGCGAGATCAACCTGGCGCTGAACAGAAACCAGGAAGCGGCGCAAGCCACCTGGGCGGATGTTCTGCCCGTGCTCCAGAGCCAGCGTGATTCGCTGGAGGCCGAGATTGGCCGCATCCTGACCCCCGAGCAGCAGGAGAGGTTTACGAGGATTCTCCGCAGTGACCGGGACCGTGTGCAGCGCGGTCGGGATTCGCGGGGTTCCCGGGATTCCGGACGGCGGTAGCCGCTCAGAGCGCAACAACCGCTTGCCTTCAGGCGGTTTCAAGCCATCTTTGTCCCCGTCATGAAGCGCATCCTCGTCACCGGCGCCGCCGGTCAGATCGGGACCGAACTCACCACAAGCCTTGTCGGCCGCTACGGATCCGGCAGGGTTCTGGCGACGGACATCCGCGACCCCGTCCTGTGGGCGCCGGGCTGCGCTGCCGAGCAGCTCGACTGTCTCGACATCGACGCGCTGCGGAACACGGTCTCCCGCTTCGGCGCCACCGCGATCCATCACCTGGCGGCGATCCTCTCGGCGACGGCGGAGGACGACCCGGTGCGCGCGTACCGCATCAACATGAACGGGCTGGTGAACGTCCTGGAGGTCGCGGCGGAGTTCGGTTGCCGCGTCTTCGTGCCGAGTTCGATCGCGGCGTTCGGGCCGGGGACTCCCCGCGACCCCGCGCCCCAGTCCACGCTGCAGCGCCCCACGACCATGTACGGCGTGACCAAGGTGGCGGGGGAGCTCCTCTGCGACTACTTCCACAGCCGCTTCGGGGTCGACGCGCGCGGGCTGCGCTTCCCCGGGCTGATCTCCTATGCGGCGCCCCCCGGCGGCGGCACCACCGACTATGCGATCGAGATGTTCCACGCCGCACTGCGTGAGGGCCGCTACACCTGCTTCCTGCGCGCCGACACCCGGATGGACATGATGTACATGCCCGATGCGATCCGCGCGGTGATCGGGGTGATGGAAGCGCCGCCCGATGCGCTCACGCACCGAAACGCCTTCAACGTCACCGCGATGCAGTTCACGCCAGCCGAACTCGCCGCGGAGATCCGGTCCCACGTCCCCGGCTTCCGGATCGACTACGCCCCCGATCCCGTGCGCCAGTCCATCGCCGACTCCTGGCCCTCGCGGCTGGACGACTCCGAGGCGCGCGAGCAGTGGGGCTGGCGCCACGAATACGAGCTCCCGGACATGGTCACGGACATGTTCAAGGGGCTGTACGAACAACTCGCCCGCGAAGGGGCGCTCGCCGCCGGGAGGTAGACGAACGATGCCGATGGACCGCCTGACCGGCGTGGTCGAGGGGCTGGTCGCCGGACTCGAGGAGCAGGGCACAGCGAAGGGCGCCGAAGTGGTCGTGCGCGAGGTGATCCCGGCCGGCGACGGGCACGGGCCGCGCTTCCTGCTGGAGGGCCAGGGGGACAAGCCCTTCATCCGCATGAACGCGAATTCCTATCTGGGGCTGAGCCTGCACCCCGAGGTGATCGAGGCGGAAGAGGTCACCGCCCGGGCCATGGGCGCGGGCCCCGGCGCGGTGCGGTTCATCGCGGGCACGCACATCCAGCACGTCGCCCTCGAGCGGGCGCTGGCCGACTTTCACGGGCGCGAGGAGGGGATGATCTTCTCGTCCGCCTATGCGGCCGTTGTGAGCGCGCTCGTGTCGCTGACCGACAAGTCGACCTTCCTGCTCTCGGACGAACTCAACCACAACTGCATCATCAACGCGATGCGGATGTCGCGCCCGGCCGGCAAGGGGATCTACCCGCACCTCGACATGGCCGCCCTGGACCGCCAGCTGGAGCGCGCCAAGGGGAAGGCGCGGCGGGTGCTCGTCGTCACCGACGGCATCTTCTCGATGCGGGGCGACCATGCTCCCGTCGACGAGATCATGGAGATCGCCGCGCGCCACGACGCCGACTACCCCGAGAACGTGGTGGTGGTGGTGGACGATTCGCACGGCGTCGGGGCCTTCGGGGCCACCGGCCGCGGGACCGAGGAGTACACGAACAGTGCCCCCTGCGACATTCTGGTGGGAACGCTGGGCAAGGCTTTCGGCGTGAACGGCGGCTACGTCGTGTCGAGTGCCCCGGTGGTGCGATTTCTGCGCGAGTCGTCGCCCCTGTACATCTACTCGAACCCGATCACGGCGGGCGAGGCCGCGGCGGCGATGAAGTCACTGGAGATCCTCACGGGCCCGGAGGGTGCCCGCCGCCTGAGTCATCTCCGCGCACTCACGAAGCGGTTCGAGGCGGGGCTCGTCGAACGCGGCTTCGAGATCATCCCGGGCGACCATCCCATCGTTCCGATCATGGTGCGCAGCACCTCCGAGACCCGGCGCCTCGTCGCGGCCCTCTTTGACGCCGGCGTCCTGGCCACCGGGCTCGCGTTCCCGGTCGTGCCGCGCGGCGACGAGTCCATCCGCTTCCAGGTCAACGCCGACCACACCGAGGCGGGCATCGACCAGGTCCTCGCGGCTCTGTCTGCCGCCCGCAAGCGGCAGTAGCCTCCTCCTCCTCAGAAACCGAGGATCTTGGTCAGTTCGACGTAGAATCGAACCCGCTGATAGTAGTCCCCGCTGATGTTGGTCTCCGCGCGAGTCCAGCTCCCGCCCGCGCTGACCGAAATGCCCGACCCCAGGATGCGTGAGATCTGACCCTCGAAGATTGCCGCGTTGTCGGCTTCCTCTCCGGGGACCAGGAACTCCTGGGGACTCAGGTAGCTCTTACCCGACCAGATTCCCTTCACCAGCACGCGATTACGCGCTCCAACCCGCTGCCGGGCCGTAGCCTCGAATCTCGCGGCGTTGTACTCTACCCGGCTGGAGTTGGACCGGTTGAAGATCCCGCTCGCGTCAAGCGTCAAGCTATGCCCCCATGTTTCCCAACGGTCCAGGTACCATCTGCTCCCCACTTGAACCTTGTGATCCCGGCGGTGTCCCTGCTCGGGATAGCGCTGGTGCAGATACGCCGCAAAGACCCGAAGCGTGGAGTAGTCGTCCGTCCCCGGCATGCCCCGGAACAATCTGTTGCCACCGGCCTGCACCTCGAACGAACGCAGGTCCAGGTAGTCCAGCTCCGGCAGTACGCTCGGGCCCGCGTAGTCCTTCTCCTCGAAACGAATGTGCGCATCCACACCCGTGGTGCCGGAGACCGATCTGGAAAACCCGCCATCGAGCGAATAGGCGAGGTAGCCCGGTGGCAGGTACAGCGGCATCGGCGGGAGGTCCGCGATGCCCCGGGTGTCCACCTGGGCGTCAAGGGTGAGTGTGCCGGTTTCGAGGCGCTCCGTGTACAGGGTCCGCAGCGAGAAGCTCCGTGTCCTTGGCGCATAGTTCCGCTGCAGGAATCCGGCGGTCGCAAACTGCCGCAGCGTCCCGTCGATCGTCACGTCGATGCGGCGGGTCGAATGGGCGAAGAACCGCTCGAGCAGGAATTCCCATTCGCTGGCCACCGCGATGACACTCTCCGTCGAGTCGACGATGGGCACCGTCACCGCTGAAAAGTCGCCCCGGTATTGCTCCAGCGCCGCACGGCCGGTCAGCCAGCCTCCGATTCCCAGCTGGGCCTCCAGCGTTCCCGCGCCACCGCCGAAGACGAGAACCGCCGCCGCCATGAACACCCCCGTGCGTCTCATGGGGTGCCTCCCAGGCGTCGTCTCAGCTCGTCCGCCAGTTCCCGGAAGTGCTCCAGGTTATCCTCGACTACTTCTTCCAGTTGCTCCAGGGTCTCGATCTGCTGCGCGAGCGTCGGTTCGTCGAGGTCCACTTCCGTCGTATCGGCTCCAGTGCCTCCCGCACCAGCGCCTCCCACTCCGGTCGGCAGGTTCCTTCTTCCCGCCGCATCCCGCTCCCATGCGCGCATTATGTTCTCGCTCTGCAGGTCAGTCTTGAGCCGATCGATCTCGATGCGCGTTTCATCCAGCAGCCTGTCCAGCGTTTCAAGGTGGTTTTCAAAGCTTTGGAGCTTGCGCCTGCGCTCCGTGGGCGTGTTTTCCGGAAGCGCCTCCAGGTTGGGCATTGCCGGCAGCGTCAGCGGCTCCTGCGGCCCCATCTGGTCTTCGACTTCGTCGCGCAAGGTGTTCATCTCGTTGTATTCATCAAGAAGGGCATCCTGGGTTTCCTCGTCCGCGGCCAGCAGCCGATTGCCCAAGACGAGCCGATAGGACCCGACTATCTGGATCAGTGCTCTTCCGGCGGCATACCAGTCCGCCTCGGCCCTCCTGAACTCATTCCGGGCCGCTGTTCTTTCTTCCGCCGTGCCCTGCATCTCGGGCCGCAGCCGACTCTTCGCTGCTTCGTCTCCACGCTCGTTCGCCCGCGCGAACTGGTCAAAGAGGTTTTCCCATCTGGCCGTCACTTCATCCCATGTAGACCTGGTGTCCTGATACACCCGGTATGCCTCCAGGTAGTCGGCGTGGGTGCTGTCCACGGCCGCGCGCGCAACGTTCTGGGCCTCCAGCGCGCATGGCGCGAACGCGACGACAACGATACACCAAAGTGCCGACCGCCATACGAGCCGGCCTTTCGATAGCACCGGTGCCGACCAGTCGCCACGGTGACGGGGCGAGACGTCCACGGACTAGCAGTCCATGGCCGAAGCCGCCCGAGCACCGAGAGCGGCGAGGCGCCGGGCTGGCAAGGCGCGATGAAGGGCGAATAGCACCGCTATTGGCCCGAGGAGCAACGCAGAGCGCAGCCTGGGGACGGTCGAATGTAAATCAAACATGACAGATTGTAATGTTCTCTTTACAGCGTGACCCAGCTGGGCGAAGCGACCAGCGCGGATGCATCGCCGCTCGAATGCCGGGGGGATTTTGTCCACGGGCTTGCTAGATCCCGTGCTTGTCGATCTTGTACTGGAGCGTCGCCTTCTTGAGCTTCAGCGTTCGGGCGGCTTCCGCCTTGACCCCGCCCGCCCTCTCCAGGGCCTGTACGATGAGGCGGGCCTCGAACTCGTCGACTGCTCGCGCAAGGTCCAGCTGATCTCCGACCGGACCCGCAAGAGACCTTCGGTCACCCCCCGTGCCCAGGTTCGCCAGGAAGGGGAGGTCGTCTTCCTGCAGCGATGCGCCCTCCGCAAGGACGAGGGCACGCTCGATCACGTTCTCCAGCTCCCGCACGTTGCCGGGCCAGTCGTATTCGACGAGCTGCTTTATGGCCTCGCCGTCGATGGAGGTGACCCGGGAGCGGGTGCGGGCCCGCAACTTCTCGATGAAGTGGCCGGCAAGCAACGGGATGTCGTCCTTGCGCTCCCTCAGCGGGGGCACAAGCACGGGGAAGACGTGGAGCCGGTAGTACAGATCCTCGCGAAAGCCGTTGCCGGCCAGGAGGTCTTCGGGGGCCGTGTTCGTTGCAGCCACGATCCGCACGTCCACCGATATGGTCTCCTCTCCGCCCACGCGCTCCAGTTCGCGCTCCTGCAACACGCGCAGCAACCGCACCTGGGTGCCGTGCGAGACCGTGGAGATCTCGTCGAGGAACAGCGTTCCGCCGTCGGCGAGCTCGAAGCGGCCCCGCCTGCGCTTCCTCGCGTCCGTAAATGCCCCGGCCTCGTGGCCGAAGAGCTCCGAATCGAGGAGTCCCTCGGGCATCGCGCCGCAGTTCACCCGAATGAACGGTCCGCCGTGGCGGCCGGAACGGGCGTGGATCGCGCGGGCGACCAGTTCCTTGCCCGTGCCTGATTCGCCGTAGATCATCGCCGTGGAGTCGGAACGCGCGACCCGCTCGACCAGCCGCTTGACCTGCCTGATGCCATCGGACTCTCCCACCATCTCCCCGTAGGGAACGGGCGGCTCATCCCCGGCCTGGCTGCGGAGGTAGGTGTTCTTGACGCGCAGCGCGAGGTTCTCCTGCTGCAGCTCAAGCCGTGCCCGGCGCTCACGCAGGATGCGGTCCACCTTGATCGCGAACTCTTCCGACGAGAAGGGCTTGGTGATGAAGTCGCACGCGCCCATCTTCATCGCCTCTACGGCCTTCTCGACCGTGCCGTACCCGGTGATCACAAGGACCTCCGTCTCCGGCGAGGAGCCCTTCACCTCTTCCAGGACCTTCATGCCGTCCACCCGGGCCATCTTCAGGTCGGTGATGACCAGGTCCGCCCCTTCGTCCTCCAGCAGCCGGAGTCCCTGGTCGCCGCCCTCGGCGGATCGGGTGCTGTGCCCCCGGCGGCGCATCAGGAGCTCGAGCCCCTCGCGCATCGTGTCGTTGTCGTCGATGATGAGGATCTGACCGGAAGGGTTCATCGCTTCGAGTCCTTCGGTGTCGCCGACTCGGACCCTCCTCCTGAGGGCAGACTGTCGGGGCTGTTCAAGTATAGGTGGAATTCCGCCCCCTCCCCACCTCCCCCACCGCCGTCGCCCGCGGGATCGGCCAGCACCACCCGGCCCCCGTTCCCCTCCACCAATTGCTTGACGATCGCCAGCCCGAGTCCCGCGCCCTGCTCCTTGTCGCCCACGAAGGGCTCGAAGATGCGGTCGCGGAGATCCGGGGCGATGCCGGGGCCGTCGTCGCGCACCGCAATCCGGACCTCGCCGTGCACCGTGCGCCCCTCCACCCAAACCCGGCTTCCCGCCTGCGACGCGTTGCGAATCAGGTTCAGCACCGCCCGCTTCACCTGCAGGGGATCCGCGATCGCCACGATCGGCTCCTCCGGGAAGTCCAGCTCCAGGGTGCCGCCGCTCTTCTCGAACTCCACCTGCACAAGACTGGCGGCCTCCTCCACCGGGATCCGCACATCGTGCAGCCTGGGCTCCGATCGATCCGGCCGTGCGAACCCGAGGAACTCGTCAATGATCCCGTTCAGGCCGACGACCTCTTTCCGGACCCTGCCGAGGATCCGGCGCCGCTCTTCCACATCGTCCGTGTCCTGCGCCGCCGCCGCAAATAGCTCGAGCCCTCCCAGGGGGTTGCGGATCTCATGCGCCACCTGTGACAGCATGCGCCGCAACTGCTCGTCGCGCCGCTGGATCCCCGACCTCATCCGCTCCATGGCGCGCGCCAGCCGCCCCAGTTCGTCCTCGCCGTCCAGCTTGATTGGCCGGTCCATCCAGCCGCGCTGGATGCGCAGGGCGGCCCGGCTCAGGGTCTCGAGGCGGGCGACGATCCCTCCGGCGAGACGCCACCCGATGAGCCCGGCAACGATGGCCGCAATGGCAGACAACATCAGGATCCGCCGGAAGAGCGCGTTGAGGGGCCGCAGGTAGTCGGCAGGAATCAGCACTCCCAGGAACGTGTTCGGCGACGCCGGCAACCTTGCGAACCCATACTTGTAGGGATCTCCGCCTTCATAGAAGAGTTCGGTCACGGCCCTGCCGTCCTCCGATTCCGAGGCCAGGGGCAGTTCGTCGAAGATGAACGGCTGCACGAAATCGAACTCCTCGCCGAATTGCACGAGTTCGGGCGACTCCGAACTGACCAAAACGGTCGCGTCCGGGCCGCCGGGGCTCCAACGGAAGATGTCCGCGCGCTCCACATGCCCCTCCTGCTTGAGATACCGGAGAATCTCCTGGTATTCCCGGTAGTTCTCGGATAGCGACTCGTAGCCGGGTCTGACGTCGGCCAGGTATCGCTCGGCTTCCGTGAACTCGTGGGCCGCCACCCCGGCCACGTCCAGGAGTGCCTTGTCCATCTGCTCTTCCAGGCTCCGATGTGCCCCGCTCCACGCCAACCACCCTCCCAGCGCCGTGATCAGTACCGCGAAGACTACGAACAGCAGAGTGAACCGGTTCCGGAGGCTCAACGTCGAGCTCCCCGCTTCAGGTGCCGCATGGGACCGCCTCGGTGGGCAGCTTCAAGGGGACAATGGGCTCCGGCGCTCTCGGAACGACGACGACGTGAATGGGCCGAACCGTGCGCCGCGCCGGTGCGCAGAAATCCCCTGGCGTGCGCTCGACCCATTCCACCCGGGTGCCGGCGTCGATCGCTAAAACGCGCCGGACCTCCACCGAGTCACCGACCTCCTCTCTCACGCCGACGGCGACCACGAGCACCATTTCGCTTTCCCAGTCGACCACGGGCACGGGCACGTCCCTGTCGCCAACGTGCGAACCCCACCAATCGCTGAAGTCCTCGGGGCTCATCGTCCTGCCAGGGCCATCCGATGATCGAAAGGTCACCAGCGAATCCAGCCCCGAACCCGTTTCCGTACCGCGTTCGAGTGTCGCGAAGGGCAGGCTGCCCGCATACCTGGACACGAAATCCGATCCCACCGTGCTGTTGCGGACGAAGATGGCCGCCTGAATCACCCGGCTGGCCGCGACATCGGGACCGGACCCGCGCGTCGTGAGGTTTGCCAGGCTGCCTTCCGCGCAGCGCGTCCATTGGCGTTCCTCCCTGTCCGCCTCGTCGTACATTCGAACCGTGACACGGCTCATTCCGGATCGGCACTCGGGATCCCGGACCTCGTCCAGCGCCGGGAATCGGATCAGCCTGAACCCCTCGTCGTCGTTCAGCTTCTGGATGAGTGACGCGTACAGCGAGGCGTACTCGAACGGGAGCCCCGGGTTGGGCTCCAGGTGCTCCTCGCCCACGGTACCCCGGTAGCCGATCTCCTCGAAGACCCTCCAGGCACCGTCCGACCGCCAGGTGATTACCTGCTGCAGCGAACCCGCGCCCAGGTAGAGGGGGCTCTCGACGGTGACCCGGATCTCCCCGGACTGTCCGAAGCGCAGTGGTCCGTTGGGAGGCATCACGTCGCAGGCGGCGACAATCACGACCGAGGCGGCCGCGCACCACCAGCGGGCGCTACCTCCCCGGAATCGTCTCAAGTATCTTGGCATACACATGTCCTCTCTGTCCCTTCTCCGCCAGCTCCTCCGCAACCGCAGCGTCAAGTCCGGTGACTTTACACTCGCGAGTGGCCGCCGTTCACGCTACTACATCGACGCCCGACTCACGACGATGTGCGGCGAGGGGCAGGTGCTGGTCGGCGAGGTGTGTTGGCAGGTGATCGAGGAAGCCGGCTGGAAGGCGGAGTTCGTGGGCGGGATGACACTGGGCGCCGATCCGGTCGCGTACGCGATCGCGAACCACGCCACCCGCCAGGGCCGACGCCTCGACGCGTTCACCGTGCGCAAGCGGCCCAAGGGGCACGGCACGGGAAGACAGATCGAAGGTGGCCTGCCGTCCGGGGCGCGGGTGATCGTCGTGGATGATACGGTAACGACGGGGGGTAGCCTGCTTGCCGCCGTCGAGGTCATCGCTCGTCACGGGCCCGCGATCGCGGGCGTGCTGGCGCTGGTGGACCGCGAAGAAGGGGGCGGAGAGCGCGTTGTCGAAGCCGGCCACGACTACCGCGCCGTCTTCACGGGCAGGGATCTCCGCTGAGCCGGTCGCACACCCGGCCGCATCACTGACCCTCCCGGCGCCCCGGGAAGTCAGTCCACCAGACGCAGGGGCATGATCAGGCACAGGTATTCCATGTCGCCGTCGACGGGCTCGATGGTCGTCGCCCGCTCCGCGGTCTTGAAGCTCAACTTGACCTCCTCGGTCGGCATCCTGCCCAGCACTTCGAGGAGATAGTTGGCGTTGAAGCCGATCTCGATGCCGTCGCCCTGGTAGTCCAGTTCGACTTCATCGTGGGCCTCGCCCAGATCCGGGGTCATCGCATCCAGATGAACCCGGTCGTTCTCGAACGCGAGCTTGACCCGTCGCGTCGACGCGCTGGCCACCACCGCGATCCGCCGCACCGCAGCCTCCATCGCGGTCCGGCTCACCTGCGCCGTCCTGTCGTTGTCCTTGGGAATCACCTGGTCGTAGTTGGGATACTTCCCCTCGATGAGGCGCGTGTAGACTTCCTGCGAGTCGGAGCAGAACCCCAGATGATTCCCGCCCCGCGCGACGGTGAGCTCCCCGTCGCCGGCGAAGATGCGCGCCACCTGGGCGAGCGCGGCGGGCGGCACGATCAGATCCGCCCTCCTTCCCCCGGTCGACTCCACCTTCACCGCCGTCCGCGCGAGACGGTGGCCATTGGTAGCCACCATGCTCATGCGGCCATCGTCGAGCTCCCAGAGAACGCCGTTGAGGATCGGACGGCTCTCCTCCTGCGAGACCGCAAACGAGGTGGTGTTGATGAGCGTGTGCAGGGACTTCTCCGGAACCTTCCACCCCTCCTCGAACTCGATCGCCGGCAACTCGGGGAATTCTTCGCTGGGGAGTCCGTTGAGCTTGATACGGCTGTACCCGCAGTCGATCTCGACCTGGTGCCCCCGGATGTGGAGGTCCACCGGCTCGTCGGGGAGCTCCCGGGTGAGTTCCTGCAGCTTCCTTCCCGGAATCGTGATTGAGCCGCCCTCGACGATCTGCGCCGGCACCTTGATCCGGATCCAGACATCGAGGTCGGTCCCGCTGATCCAAAGCGCGTCGCCTTCCGTTTCCAGGAGCACGTTGGAGAGGACGGGCAGCGTCGTACGGGTGGGAATGCTGGCGGAAACCGCGCCGAGGCCGTTGTGAAGATTCTGGCGTGTGATCGTGAGTTTCATAATGGCTCTGCCGGGGGCAAGCCCGGCGACGGGGGGAATTCCACGGACCCCGGGGGTCCCCTTAAGAATTAGTAACAGGTAAAGAGAAGATCGTCATCATAGGGCCTGTGCAAAGATGGAATCAGACCACTGGAAGCACCCGCAAGAGCAGCAGGGAGAGGTGGTAAGCAGGAATCTGCGCCCTGTGGAAAAACCGTGAAGTACGACTCCTCTACCGACACAGGGGACCCGGTCCGTGGAAAACAGATGGTTTTCGGGGTGTTATCAACGCGGTTTTCCACAGGGGACCCGGGTCGGCATGCCGCTGTCCGACCATCAGGCGCACTGCTCCAGCCGCTGCCGCAGATCGGTGACTCGCTGCCGAAAGGTCTCGTCGCTGGACAGCCGGCCATCCACCTTCCTTATGGAGTGGTGGACTGTCGAGTGATCGCGACCGCCGAACTCCCGGCCGATGCGCGCCAGCGGAAAATCGAGCAGCGTGCGCATGAGGAACATCGCTACCTGTCTGGGAACGAGAACGTCGCGGGAACGCCGCACGGACGCGAGCGAATCGCTGCTCACGCCCCATTCCTCGGCCACAACCGTCCGTATCCTGCCCGCGTCAAGCGGCTGGTACGCCGATTCCGCTCCGCCGAGCAGCGCCTGGCGGGCGAGTTCCACCGTGACCTCACGGCGCGTCAGTGACGAGAACGCCAGCAGCTTGATGATGGCCCCCTCGAGTTCGCGCACGGACGACTTGCATACCCGCGCGATCAGGTCCAGAACCTCGGGGTCCAGTTCGACGCTGTCCTCGTCCGCCTTCTTCTTCAGGATCGCCAGTCGGGTCTCGTAGTCCGGCGGGTGCACCGCGGCCACCAGACCCCACTCGAAGCGCGACACCAGCCTCTCCTCCAGGCCGTCGAGCTCCTTCGGGTGCCGGTCGCTCGTCAGCACGATCTGCCTGCCGCCGTTGTGCAGCACGTTGAAGGTATGGAAGAACTCCTCCTGGGTGTGCTCCTTCCTGCGCAGGAACTGCACGTCGTCCACCAGCAGCAGGTCGTAGGAGCGATAGCGGGCCCGGAAAGCCGCGGTGCTGTTTCCGTAGATCGCGGCCACCATCTCGTTGACGAACTGCTCTGCGGGGATGTAGCAGATCCGTAAGGCTTCGCCCGTGCGCAGGGTGTGGTGGGCGATGGCATGCATCAGGTGCGTCTTGCCGAGGCCCGTGGCGCCATAGAGGAAGAGCGGGTTGTAGCCCTGGGCCGGCCGCTCGGCCACCGACTGGCTGGCGGCCTGCGCCAGCTGATTGTGCTGGCCGACGATGAACCGGTCGAAGGTGTAGCGGCTGTTGAGCCCCAGATCCGCCTGGGCGGGAGGCCGTGCGGAAGGAGTGGCTGGCGGCGGGCCCGGCGGCTCCACAAGAGGAGTGACGGTGATCTCCGGGGCGTCGCGCTCCGGAACCGCCTCGGCCGACGAGACCCGCAACCGGACGGGCATGCCGAGGATTCGGCCGCCGATCTCCTGCAGCGTCTGGCCGTACTTGTCCTCCAGCCACTCGGCATGAAACCGGCTGGGCGCGACGATGTGCAGGGCGCCGCCGTCCCAGGAAACGGCCCGGGCGCTCGAAATCCAGGTGGCGTAGGTTTGCTCCGGCAGACCCCTCCTGGCCTGCTCGAGAATCTGCTCCCAAAGGTCGTGTGCGCGCTCTTCCATGCCTTCCCGGGTTCGTGAATGGGGGCGCCCAACGTACCCGGCGGGACACCGCATGTCAATCACGGCGTGGCTCACCCCACGGCGACGCCCGGGGACGGCGAAGCGGCCATGTCCGGGCACCGAAGTACACTGCGGTTGACCGGGCCGCCTCCCCGCCGGTACCTTCAATGGCTGGCCGATCGACTCCGGTCGGCGCATCGGTTCACGAAACGCATGGACGGCAGCCGCCCAGCCGCCATCCCGAGAAGGTATTGGAACAATGAAACCCACGTACAGGCCGAGGAACCGCAAGCGCCTCAACAAGCACGGCTTCCGGGCGCGCATGAAGACCCGGGCGGGTCGTGCGACCCTCAACCGGCGCCGGCGGCGTGGCCGGCGGGCGCTCTCCGTCCGCATCGGGTCGAAGAACTCCCGGTAGGCGTCGGTGGTGTTGAAGGAAGGCCGCTCCGGGCCGACGGGCGAGCGGCTGCCACGGTCGGCGCGGATACGCCTGACCCGCGACATCAGAGCGGTCCTGAAGCGCGGCAAGCGCACGAAGACCCCCTCCCTCCACCTCCATGTGCTGGAACGGCCGGGGGGGCGGCCGCGGATCGGCTGGATCGTACCGAAGCTCGGCCAGGGTATCGTGGCGAGGAATCGCGTGAAGCGCCGTCTCCGCGAGATCGCCCGCCGGAGGGTGCTCGGAGAGCTGTGGAGGGCCGGTCGCGGCTGCGACATTCTGATCCGCGCGCGAAGAAAAGCGTACAGTGCGTCGTATGCCGTTCTCGAAGCAGAGACGACGGGCGGACTGGAGGCGTTATGGTCTCGAAACTGATGCTTGGGGCGATCCGGGTCTACCAGAGGTACATTTCCGGACTGCTGCCGGCCTCTTGCCGGTATCATCCCAGCTGCTCGGAGTACACTCGGGTGGCAGTCGAGGCACACGGTCCCCTGCGGGGGGTCTGGCTTGGAGCGAGACGGCTGGCCCGTTGCCACCCCTGGGGCGGCTACGGCATCGATCTGGTCCCGGAGGCGGCAGAGCGCCGTGAAGCCTGCAGTGAAGGACCGCACATCGGCGGAACAACGAGGGGTGTCGAGCGATGAAGCCGGAAGCCCGTTTCGCACTGGCGCTGCTGCTGATGATCGGCGTCTTCGTCCTCACCGGCATACTCTTCCCGTCGGCGCCGCCGGAACCGGCCCCGGCAGGTGAAGCGGACGCCCCGGGCGCGCCGGAGGTCCAGGCCGACGCACCGGGCGAGCCGCCGTCGGAACTCCCGAGCGAGCCGCCGGATCTTTCCGTTGCACCCACAGGGGGCGAATTCGGCCTGGACGAACGCGAGAGAATCGTCACCGTCGAGACCCCGCTCTACCGGATCGAGTTCTCCAGCTACGGGGCGGTTGCCCGGTCGATCACCCTCCCGGGCTACCAGTCCTTCACCCGCGAAGGGCCCGTGGAACTGGTGCCGGACGGGTCGGAGATCCTGGCGGGGCTGTGGCAGTATCAGAGCAGCGGCAATCCCCTGGACCTCACCCGCTACCCGCACACGGTGTCGCCCGCAGGTGGAATCCGGATCGGCGAGGGCGGCGGCTCCAGGACGCTGACCTTCCGTTTCGACCACCCGGAAGGTTCCTTCTTCAGCGAAATCCGGTATACCTTCACCGCTGATTCATACATCATCGAGGTGGACGGCGAACTGCCCGCGGTCGAGCGCCCAGCGCTCTTTGTCGGAATGGGAACGGGGCTCGCGGTCAACGAACTGAAGGGGGAGGACGACCTGAGGCTGATGGCGGTCTCGGGGAACCCGGTCGACGGGGGTATCGAGTCCCTTCCCCTGGGGCGGATCAGGGAACCCGAGACGATAGGCGGTCCGCTCCGGTGGGCCGCGGTCAAGAGCAAGTTCTTCGTCGAGGTGATTCTCCCCGCTGCGCGCCCGGGTGGAGGGGAAGTCCTCTCGGGGATCTGGGCCGACCCCGCCAATCTTGCGGACAGGGCGGCGGTGCGGGTCGGGATCCCGGTCGACGCCACGGGCAGCTATTCCTACCGGACCTATCTGGGGCCGATCGAACGCGATCGCCTGCTCGCGATCGGCGACGATCTCGAAGAGGTCAACCCCTACGGGTGGGGATTCCTGCGTCCGATCCTGCGGCCCCTCGTCGTCGGCGTGCTCTGGGTGGTCGAGGCGCTGCACGAAGGCCTCAGCCTGGGCTACGGATGGGTCCTCATCGTGATCGGTGTGCTGATGCGGGTCGTCCTCTGGCCGCTCAACCGCAAGGCCATGCGTTCCCAGGTCAAGACCATGGCGATTCAGCCGCTGGCCCTGGACATCAAGGAGAGGTACAAGGACAATCCCCAGCGGATGCAGCAGGAGACGATGAAGCTCTACAAGGAGCACGGGGTCAATCCGTTGGCCGGCTGTGTGCCCCTGCTGATCCCGATGCCCGTGTTCTTCGCGCTCTTCTTCGTCTTCCAGAACACCATCGCCCTGAGGGGCGTGCCGTTCATGTGGCTGCCGGACCTCTCCGCCCCGGACCCGCTGTACATTCTGCCGCTCTTTTTCGGGGCCACGATGTTCCTGACCATGAAGCTGACGCAGACGGCCGCGCCGAATCCGCAGATGAAGATGATGATGTACGTCATGCCGATCATGATGACCGTCATGTTCCTGTGGTGGGGTCTGCCGTCCGGATTGCTGCTGTATTACTCCGCCACAAACGTGGCCACGATCCCGCAGCAGATGCTCATCACCAACGAGCGGAAGAAGTTGCAGGCCGCGAACCCGGTGAAGCACCCCGCCTGATTGGCAGGCGCCGGCAATGGAGAGGCCCCGCTCGCTGGTTGACACGATCGTCGCCCGGGCCACGCCGCCCGGGGTGGGCGCGGTCGCGCTGATCCGGCTCTCGGGGCCGCGTGCGTCGGAGATCGCCGGCGCGCTCATGGGGGGCGGGGGCGACGCAATGGCTGGATGGGCGCCGCGGCAGGGCCGGCTGCGCCTGCTCCACGATCCGCGCCGCGACGAGGCGCTCGATCGGGCGCTGGTGACGCTCTTCCCCGGGCCGGCGAGCTACACCGGCGAGGACGTGGTCGAAATCTCGACCCACGGCGGCCACGCGATCCCGGCGATCGTGGTCGAGGCCTGCGTCGCACTCGGAGCCCGCCAGGCGAGTCCCGGCGAGTTCACGCAGCGCGCCTACCTGAACGGCAAGCTGGACCTTACCCAGGCCGAAGCAGTCGCGGACCTGGTCGCGGCGAGGGCCCCGAAGGCCCGCACGGTGGCGCTCCATCAGCTGGAGCGCGGCCTGGGTGACCGCATCGCGGAGCTGCGCGGCCAGGTCATCGGTCTCTCCGCGCTGCTCGTCCAGCACATCGACTTTCCGGACGAGGACGAGGCTCCCGTGCCGCTCGGCAGAATCGCGGCCGAAGCGGCGGACGTCGCCGGCCAGATCGATCTCCTCCTGGCGACTGCCCCCGCGGGAGAGCTGCTGCGGGAGGGGGCGGTGACCGTGCTGGCCGGACGGCCGAATTCGGGTAAGTCCAGTCTGTTCAATGCTTTAGTGGGAATGGAGCGGGCGATCGTCACCGAAGAGCCGGGGACGACGCGGG
This sequence comes from Gemmatimonadota bacterium, assembly GCA_026713345.1. Taxonomy (GTDB): domain Bacteria; phylum Gemmatimonadota; class Gemmatimonadetes; order Longimicrobiales; family Gaopeijiaceae; genus Bin94. The sequence continues at coordinate 19,431 of JAPOOQ010000337.1, forward strand.
ACGCGATTGAAGCTGTAATATCGTTAGAAGGGTTTCCCTTCCGGCTGGTGGATACCGCAGGACTCAGGAGCGGCGCGGGCCGGGTCGAGCGCATGGGGATCGAGGTCGCCCATCGATACCTGGAAGGCGCGGACCTGGTCCTCTATTGTCATGAGGCGGGCGGGGCAATGGGTGGAAGGGACGCGGAGTTCGTGGAGTCGCTCGCCTCGCCTGTGGTCGTCGTCCGGACCAAGTGGGACCTTGCCGCGCGGGGTGAGGTAGCGGGGGGCGGTGAAGTGGCGGTCTCCGTGAAGACCGGCGAAGGCCTTGGAAGGCTCAAGGAAGTGCTGCGGGACCTGGTCTTCCGGGACGTGGTGGAGAGCCGCGAAGAGGTTCCGGTGGTCACGCGGCGCCGACAGGCCGGCCTCTTGCGCGAAGCGGCCGGGGAGATCAAGGCTTTTGGAGAGGCGCTGGCAACGGGGATCCCGGCGGAGGTGGCGTCGGCCCACCTCAAGTCGGCGGAGAGTGCACTGGAAGAGATCCTTGGCGTGATCGCTCCGGATGAAGTTCTGGACCGGGTCTTCCGCGAGTTCTGCATAGGTAAGTGATTTCGTGCGAATAAGTTATGACGTGATCGTCGTGGGGGGCGGCCATGCCGGGGCCGAGGCGGCCGCCGCATCGGCGCGCCTGGGCGCGAGCACGGTTCTGATCACCCCCGATCTGACGCGGATCGCGCAGATGAGCTGCAACCCTGCGATCGGCGGAGTGGCGAAGGGGACGGTGGCGCGGGAGGTGGACGCACTCGGAGGGGTGATGGGCCAGGCCACGGACGCCTCGTCCATCCACTTCCGGATGCTGAACCGGTCGAAGGGGCCGGCGGTGTGGGGGCCGCGTTCGCAGTGCGACCGGGCGCTCTACCCGATCGCCGCGCGGCGGATCCTGGACGGGCTGGAAAACCTGGATCTCTTTCAGGAGATGGTCACCGGGCTGCACTTCGATGGCCGCGTGCGCGGGGTGGAGACGCGCGGCGGCGTCACCTTCGAGGGTGGGGTGGTGGTGGTCACCGCGGGGACCTTTCTCCGGGGGCGCATTCATGTGGGCGGTGCGGCCGCCGTGGGGGCGGGGCGGGCGGGGGAGGGGCCCTCGGTCGCGCTCGCCGAGGCGCTGGAGGGGCGCGGGCTGGAGGTCCGCCGCTTCAAGACGGGCACGCCGCCCCGCATCGATGGCAGATCGGTGGACCTCGAACGCTGTGAGCGCCAGGACGGTGAGGAGGAGCCGTTCCGGTTCTCCTATTACGCGCGCGAGCCCTTCCTGGAGCAGCGAGCGTGCTGGATCACCTGGTCGGGCGCGGCGCTGAAGGACATCGTCACCCGCAATCTGGACCGCAGCGCGCTCTACGGCGGCGAGATCTCGGGAAGGGGGCCCCGCTACTGCCCGTCGATCGAAGACAAGGTCATGCGCTTTCCCGACGCGCCGCGCCACCAGGTCTTTCTCGAACCCGAAGGCCTCGACACCACGGAACTGTACGTCAACGGCCTCTCCACCTCGCTCCCGGCCGATGTCCAGGTCGATTTCCTCCGGTCGATACCGGGCCTGGAAGAGGCGAAGATGACCAAGCCGGGGTACGCGATCGAGTACGACTACTTCCCGCCCGCGCAACTGCATCACACCCTGGAGGTGAAGGCGCTCCCGGGGCTCTACTTCGCGGGGCAGATCAACGGCACCACCGGCTACGAGGAGGCCGCGGGCCAGGGGCTCGTCGCGGGTGTGAATGCGGCGCTGGCGGTGCAGGGGCGGTCACCGTTTGTGGTTGAGCGGGACCAGGGCTATATCGGGGTGCTGATCGACGACCTCGTCACCAAGGGGGTGGACGAGCCCTACCGCCTGTTTACGTCACGCGCGGAGTTCCGCTTGTTGCTCCGGCAGGACAACGCCCCGGGGCGCCTCGGAACGCTGGCCCGCTCGATCGGGCTGCTCACTGCCGGGCAGGAGCGGGCCCTGGAGGAACGCCTGCGCGAAGAGTCCAGGGCGATGGCATGGTTTGGCGACCACACGATCCCCCCGAGCGCGGCAAATCCCGTGCTGGAGGCGGCCGCAACGCCCCCGATCGAGCGCCCGGTGAGAGCCAGGGAGCTGGTGCGGCGGCCCGGGGTCACCGCGCGAGCCCTCCTTGCCACGCGCGAAGACGCTCCAGTGTTCAGCCAGGACGTGCTGGCGACGGTCGAGATCGACACCAAGTACGAAGGGTATGTGCGCCGCGAGCGTGATCGGGCCGAAAAGCTGAGGGCGCAGGCCGAATTCGAGATCCCCGCGGATGCGCCATTCGACGAATTCGCGACGCTCTCCCACGAGGCGCGCCAGAAACTCAGCCGTCTCCGACCCGCGAACCTCGCCCAGGCGAGCAGGATTCCGGGCGTGTCCCCGGCGGACCTCCAGAATCTGGTGATGGAAGTTCGCAAGCGGTCGTGGGTGGGAAGGGCGGAAGCGAGCGCCTGAACGCCGGGTGCGGAGACGCAAGAGTCTCGAACCGGCGCCGGTTTGGCGCACGCTCAGTTTTGCGATTGTTCCACGTGGAACGTTTCCCGAGGATGGAGGGCGCGGAGGCCTTCACATTCACCCGATTGTTCCACGTGGAACGTTCCGGATGGGGTGCCGGAGCGGCACGTCACTTTCACTCCTCCTCTTTTCAGCGCGAGCGATCGTCCCGAACTTGCCCACTTGGAACGCTCCACGATGATCACCAGCGCGAGCCG
>JAPOOQ010000338.1 GCA_026713345.1 Gemmatimonadota bacterium
ACGGCGCAAGCCGCACCCAGGGTTGTCCCGACCTGCAGATCACCACGTCCTGCCCTTCCCGGACCAGTCTCGCCAGGCGGGACAGCTGTGACTTCGCCTCGTGCATGTTGACCCGCATCGATCGCTCCAATTGTTCAAATCCGCGCGTCTCACGGCGCACCCGTCGCCCCATGCTCTATCATTCAATCGTGAGCATTCGGCTGGTTGGTTCATTTAGCTTAGCTAGGTCTAGCTAATATGGCAATGCCAAGTACGCGGGGGAACGAGGACTTGGTCCGTCGTGTGAGACCCGTGCGTAGACAACGCCCTTCTGAATCATTAGTTTGATTTATCATATAAACTGTACTAACAAGGAACGATAGTCCAGGATGCCGGGACACCACATCCGCCTGATCTGGCGCCACGATCCGATTCTGTACGCGCCCTCGAAGTACCGGAGGGCATGCGTGTATCACGCCTTCGCTCCCGAAGCACTCGCGGATCTCAGCCTGACGATGGACGGGGCAACGGCAGGGGTCGTGTCGGACGCCGAGGGCGCGATCTGTGACCTGAACGCGCATCCCACCGGTGCCCTCGCCCCGCTTGCCCGACTGCTGCTCAGGACCGAGTCAATCTCCTCGTCGCGTGTCGAGGGGCTGGCTGTCGGCGCACGCGCTTTGGCTCGTGCCGAATCGCGCGCCGAGGCGGGGATTCGCGTCGGCCCCACCGCTCGAGAAGTGCTGGCCAACGTCGACGCCATGCAGACCGCGATGGATGCGGCCTCCAGCGACCACTGCTTCACCGTCACAGACATCACGGCCATCCATCGGCGTGTCATGGCGCAGGCCCCCAACCGCCACATCGCCGGTAAGGTGCGCACGGTCCAGAACTGGCTTGGGGGAAACGACTACAACCCCTGCGGTGCGGACTTCGTGCCTCCTCCGCCGGACCAAGTCCACGGGCTGTTGGAGGATCTGGTCGACGCGGTGAACCGCGAGGACCTTCCGCCGCTCGTGCAGGCTGCAATAGTTCATGCGCAGTTCGAGACCATCCACCCATTCGAGGACGGCAACGGGCGAACCGGCCGTGCCCTGGTCCAGGTTGTGTTGCGCCGCCGGGGTATCGCGGCAAGCTACGTTCCTCCAATCAGCGTGATTCTGGCCGCGGAGCGAGAAGCCTACTTCGCCGGCCTGGGCGAGTTCCGGTTCGGCGATCCGGTGCGCTGGATCGCGCAATTCGCAGAAGCCGCAGCCCGAGCCGCCACGCTCGCGTCCCGCTATCTCCACGCCGTAGGTGAGCTGCAGGAGGAATGGCGCGATCTCCTGGCGGCTGGCGCCAACCCCCGGGCCGACGCAGCGGCGTGGGCGCTGATCGACGCATTGCCGGCGCGATCGGTGATCTCTACCGCGGGCGCCGTAACCGCCACCGGCCGGGCCAAGTCCGCGATTCACGCCGCGGTCGGCCAGCTGGTGGATGCGGGTATCCTGCTTCCCCTGTCGACATCGAAACGAAACCGCTTGTGGGAGGCATCAGGGCTGCTTGAGTTAGTTGAGGGGCTGGACGCCGGGCGGCTGCGAAGGTGAACGGGTGACGGTCGCGTGCCCCTACAACCTCACCCCCCCAGATCCACCACCTCGAGATTGCGCCACCTGACCTTGATCCCGCCCCCGTCGTGGATCTGGAGCGCGATCGACCCCTCGGCCGCGCCGATCTGCTCGTCGGTGAAGTCCACCATCCGCGTCCCGTTCAGCCATGTGGTGACCCGGTCGCCCACCGCGCGCACGCGCATCGTGTTCCAATCGTCCATGCGCAGCGCGGCGTCGAGCTCCGGATCGGGCTGCACCAGCCACCCGCGCCCGTACGACTCGTAGATCCCGCCGCTGAATAGCCCCGGTGGCGCCACCTCCGCCTGCCAGCCGCTCACGGTCGTCCCTTCCACGCTGGAGCGGAAGAAGATCCCGCTGTTGCCGTCCGCCTCCTGCTTGAAGTCGACGCTCAGGTCGAAGTCGCGGAACGTCTGCTCGGTCTTCAAGTACCCGTACTGGGCGTCCGGGCCGCTCTCGCACACCAGCTCGCCGTTCTCGACGTACCAGCGCTCGGTCCCGTGCACCTGCCAGCCGTCAAGGTCCTCGCCGTTGAAGAGAGAGACCGGTCCCAGCGGCAGGATCCTGATGTTGCGGTAGAAGACGTTGCGGCCGTGGTCCTGCAGCCCGATCGGGCCCGACGCCGCGCGGCCGTACTGCGGGAACGGGGCGAACTTGCTCGCCGCGACGAGCGCCTCCCACTCCGGCGACCCGAGCACGTACTCCACCGTCTTCATGCCGTTCAGCCAGTGCTCGACGTGGTTGTTCGCGATGCGGATGCGGGCGGTATTCCATTCGCCCGGCCCGTGCAGCGTCGTCTCGCCCGCCGAGTGCAGGTCGTAGTTGTCGCCGGTGAGGTGGGGGGTCATGTCCATCGTGCCCATCTCGATGTAGGCGGGGTCGTCGAGGACCTGGTATTCGGGCGCGTTGTTCCAGATCGCGAAGCCCTCCTCCTCGATCACCCGGTAGAGGACGCCGCTGTTCGCCACCTCCGAGAGCATGAAGTCGAACTTGAGGTCGAAGTCCGCGAAGGATTCGGTCGTGACGATGTCCCCGCCGATCGCCACGTCCGGGTCGCCGGCGGTGGCGCCGACCACCAGCATGCCGTCGACAACCGCCCAACCGGTGTCGGGGAAGGCCTCGCGGTTGTAGCCGCGCCAGCCGTCGGTGGTTTCGCCGTCGAAGAGGAGGCGCCAGCCGGCGTCGCGCTCGGCTTCGGTGAGGGTGTTGGGGGGTGCGTCGGTGGTGGCGGCCGCGTCGTCGTCCGCCCCGGGCTGGCCGCCGGAGTCCCCGTAGCAGGCAGCGGCCCCCAGGATCAGCGCGAGGGCACAGCCCGGCCACGGATTACACATTTTGCGTAAACTATGTAAAATACGCATCAGATCAGCCTCATCTCGTCAGGGTCCCACCGCACGATCCGGTCATCGAAGTAGCTGGTATTGCACGCCAGCGCCGGAGCCGCCGCGCGCAGCCCGAAGCTCGCGTCCTCGCGCACCGGCGGCCCACCCCGGATCGCCTCGAAGAAGTTGTTGAAGTGGTCGACGTGGGCGCCGCGATAGCCGTTTGCGACCCGGTAGCGCGCCTCGGCCGGGGGCAGCATCCGCACCCGCGCGGGCAGTCCCCCCTCGTCCGCGGCCGCCTCGGCCATCTTCTCCTGGCTGAAGGCGTCCATCGGGTCGACCGCGACGTTCTTGCGCAGCACCACGTCGGTCCAGGTCACGTCCATCGCGCCCTCGCTCCCCACCAGGCGCAGGAAGGTACTGCCCGAGGTCCCGTCCACGAAGTTGACCCGCAGCGACAGGTTGAAGCCCGGGTGCGTGTCGGTCTCGGGGTAGTCGAAGACGCCGAGGAGCACGTCCGGCACCTCGCGCCCGTCCTTCCAGTAGCGAAGCCCGCCCGCCGCCTGCACCCGCGTCGGCCCGTTCGAACTCACCACGAAGTGCAGGCTGGAGAAGAGGTGCACGAAGAGGTCGCCCGCAACGCCGGTGCCGTAGTCGCGGTAGTTGCGCCAGCGGAAGATTCGGAGCGGGTCGTAGGGGCGGTCGGGGGCCGGACCCAGGAAGCGCTTCCAGTCCACCGTCTCCTCGGACGCCTCCGCCGGAATGGGATACTGCCATGCTCCGATGGGATCGTTGCGCGCCCAGAAGCCCTCGGCGTAGTTGAGCTGGCCGATCGCGCCTTCCTCGTACAGCTCCTTCGCCTTCTCGTTGCCGAGCGAGCTCATCCCCTGGCTGCCGACCTGGAAGACCTTGCCCGATTCCTGCTCCGCACGGATCAGGTCGCGACCTTCCGCGATGTCGTGCACCATCGGCTTCTCGCAGTAGACGGATTTGCCCGCGCGCAGCGCGTCCACCGAGATGGGCTGGTGCAGGTGGTCGGGCGTGCCCACGATCACGGCGTCGACATCTTCCCGGGCGAGCACCTCGGTGTAGTCGCGCGTGGTGAAGATCTCTCCGTGGCGCTCCCGTGCGGCGTCGAGCCGCCCGTTGAAGACATCGCACGCCGCCACCAGTTCCACCCCGGGGATACGCAGCGCGGTGTTCACATCGGCCATCCCCATTCCCCCGGCCCCGATCACGGCCAGGCCGACGCGGTCCGACGGCGGCACCTGTCTGCTCCCGGGCTCGCGGCTTAGCGTTCGGCGGATGGCGTCCGGTGCTTCGCCCGACAACAGGGAAGGGAATCCCGCTGCGAGTGCCGAGCCGGCCGCAACGGATTTGACGAACTTGCGCCGGCTACTGGCCGGGCCCGGCTTCGGACTGGACTCTCTCTTGTCGCTCATGATGCTCACGCGTTGGAAGTCGGCCTGCGGGCGAGGTTCGCCCCGGTCCCACAACGTAAGCGCGCCCCGATCCGGTCAGCAAAGGGGTGAAACGGCAAGCGCAACGTGAATAGACGCGCACAACGCCGATTCAATCTCCGGAGTCATCGCCATCGAGTCGCTCTGCGTCCCCGCGACCGGCCACGGCGTCCGCCACTTTCTTCGGCGGCAGCAGGTTGTCCGAGGAGGGGCTAGAACAGGTACCTCGAAGTTGACCCAAGCAGTCCGTAGCACCCACATTCCGCCTTCCACCGACGGAACCGATGCCTGGGGAAAGGGACCTTTCGAATGAGACATGTCGGGACAGAGGCCGACACGCGCACTCCGCGGCTGCCGCGCCCCACCGCAGCGTGCCGCCGTCCCGCAGTTACTTCCAAAGTGGCCGCCGCCGCAGCGGTCGCCGTTCTCTTCGGCACGTTGTCGTGCGGGGACCCGGGTACGGAACCGGGGCCGCAGTCGTCGGTGGCCACCACCGTGTTGGTGAGGCCGGCCACGGCCGCGCTAACGGCACTGGGCGAGACCGCGCAGCTGACCGCCGAGGTGCGGGACCAGAACGGGCAGGTGATGACAGGGGCCGCCGTTGGATGGACCAGCAGCGATGCCTCGGTCGCGGCAGTGGATGCCTCCGGGCGTGTGACGGCGGCGGCGAACGGGAGTGCAACGATCACGGCGACGGCGGGCTCCGCCTCCGGGAGTGCGGCCGCGACCGTGGCCCAGGTGGTCAGCGCCGTCACCGTCTCGCCGGCTGCCGACACCCTGCTGGCCTTTGGAGACACGGTGGGCCTCGTCGCAGAAGCCACCGACGCGAACGGCCACGCGGTGGCGGCCTCCGAGTTCTCCTGGGCGTCGAGCGACACGCTGGTCGCCCGCGTCGACGCCTCCGGTCAGGTGACGGCTGCGGGGAACGGGAGTGCAACGGTCACGGCGACGGCGGGCTCGGCCTCGGGGAGTGCGGCGGTGACCGTGGTTCAGGTGGTCAGCGCCGTCACTGTCTCGCCGGCTGCCGACACCCTGCTGGCGTTTGGCGACACGCTACGCCTCGTCCCAGAAGCCACCGACGCGAACGGCCACGCAGTGGCGGCCTCCGAGTTCTCCTGGGCGTCGAGCGACACGCTGGTCGCCCGCGTCGACGCCTCGGGACTGGTCGAGTCCGTTGCCGACGGTGCGGCCGTGGTGACGGCCACGGCGTCGGAGGTGACGGGCGCCGCGGAGCTGAGTGTGGTCGGCACTGCCCCTCCGACCATCACTTACCTTGATGGAGCGGGCAACCCAGCCACCGACAGCTCCAGCATTACAGATCACCGCATCAAGGTGAGCTTCGATGAGAGAGTGAGCTTTCTAAGCTCCGAACGCTATGAAGCGCTGACACCGTCTTTTGCAAGACGGATGATAGAACTGAATGCCAACAATACGAATACACTAACTGGTGTTTTCGGTTTCGATGTGGAAGTGGGAGTCGAAAACGACCAGTCATTCTTCCTCGTAACTCCAAACGCAAGCTATCCTCCCGGCCAATACTCGGTAAGGGTAAAGAACTATGTCGCCACGGACCAAGCCGCTACCATTCTGAATAGCTCCATCGCAGAAAGGTATCTCTCCTTCATAGACAGAGACTATTCTTCGTTCTCGACACCCACCATCGATGTGCTCTGCGATTCGGCGGCTTCCGGCTACTTTCAGCTGGCTTACGAAGATGGTCGTCAGGATTGCGTGAGGGTCCCCCAAGTGGTCTTTACATTCACCCCGAGGGGTGGCCGCGAGATGATTGAGTCGACCTTCGACCCAACTCTGACTGTAAAGATCTACTTCGATTCAGAGGTTGTGTACCTGTCGGAGCCTGGCGAGTGGCGGGATATTGCCAGGGAAGATATTCTGGAGATGGTAGAAATCTCTGTAAAGCCAGAATACGGCGCCCGCGGGGTCGATCACGTCAGCATGGATGGAGCTATAGGTCCAGACCTGGTGTCGGTAAGCAATGTTGGGGGTAGGACTGTCATCACCATAAAGTCTCCTTACGATATCGCTGACGGCCGTGAAGGGATCTATGGTTTTCATGTTCCCTATAATGTAATAGTTGGGAATTTTGCCACCCGAGCTGATGTATCCGCGATTGCCGCCAGTAGCTCCGTCAGTACGTACTTGGAGGATACTGCGACCTACTATCGAGGAACACATGGTGGCTTGTATAAGCCCACCTCTTGTGATATGGAATACAGCCAACCCTCCGCGAGTTTTGATCAATATGGTGACCAGCATGGTGACATAGAAGGGATTGAGAGTTTCGTATACAACGCTGATATGATTGATGCATTGTCATCCCAACCGGAAGATGGTGCTATTGCCGATGCCATGATCGATGTCGATCAGACCCACTTGGCGAAGAGCGATCCTGGGACCAGGCATGTTATTGATCTTGCTTTTATCACCTCTGATGTCCTCTTCGAAAATGCCAGCGGCGATTGGCGCACCTATTTTGACGAACAGGTCATCAGGCGTCTGGACAAGATGTTTCAATATTCCGGTGTGAACGTCGAGTTCAGGGTGTCCCTGGTAGCGCCGTTTTCCGAGTTCAGACAATATTTGTATTGTGATCTACCCTCGATGGATAACCTGGTCATGCCTTCTGGTTCGCTCGGTTACACCGCCGTCATCTCGGAATTGATCCCAATCATCCGCAAACAGTACCCGGTTGATTTATTCGTGGTGATGCCCTCTACGGGCGGGGGTTATGCGTCAATTGGTGATGGTCTGCGGTACTTTCCTGTTTCAGCCAGGTGGAGTTCGTCGGTGATGGTGCGAGCATTCCCGGACTTCTTTGATATGAGTGGGGGTGACCGAAAGCTCAGAGTAGAAGCGTTCAAATTTGGCAATATCCTTGCACATGAAATCGGCCATAGTCTGCGATTGGACCATGATGTGGATAACCTAATGTGGAACGGGCGGTCTGTCGAGGGACTTCGGACGACAATATGGTGGACCAATGTGACGACCTTTGCTTACGGATATGGTGGGAACAGGAGTGATGAGCCCATTGGAACTCTGATGTCCTACCCGAGATTTGATCAACGAATTCCATTGTTTAGTGCTGACAAGCGGATCCTGAGATCCGAGCTCTGTGATATCGTGGAGGGGATTGGGACGCTGGACGGGGAATACTGTAGCGCGAGTGACCCGGAGCCAGATCGGTTGATCAAGATCGGCGGGCCCTACAAAGTTGGGACGTTTGTAGACGCCTCGGAGGCATTGCAGTACACAGTGGGAATCGTGGCGAGATATGGTGATGTTGGAGTGGCCCCGTTGGATCTGGCGACGGTGTCTAACGCGATAAGTGCTGCTGAAATGACGAAGAGCAGAAACTAGGATGCCGTCGGTCCACTCGACAGGGGCCCGGTGGGTCGTGTCGATCGAGAAGAGCTGCCTCGGCAGGGATGGCGCCGGCAGTTTCGACGGCTGCGTAGAAAGTACCGCGCTCGAAACGCTTGACCGCGGCGAATCGCGCATCGGCGACGGCGGGGATGAGATGGTGATGGGGCTGATCGGGACCACCACGACTTGGAGAGCCAGGACATGAATCAGGAAGGTCAGAGGATCCGGGTACGTCCGGGGCACGGGATTCGAGACCGATTTGTTGCCACCGTGGCGGCTGGGCTGGCGATCGCTGCGTGGGCCTCCGCTTGCGGCGACGGGACGACCGAGCCTCCGCCGGACTTCCCTGAGCCCGCGACCGTCACGGTAAGCCCGGCCACGACCGAGCTGACGGCACTGGGCGCGACGGTACAGCTCTCCGCGGAGGTCCGGGACCAGAACGGTCAGGTGATGACGGGGGCCGCGGTGACCTGGGGAAGCGGTGCCGCAGCAGTGGCGACGGTAAGCGCGTCCGGGCTGGTGACGGCGGTGTCGAACGGGAGTGCCACGATCACGGCGACCTCGGGATCGGCCTCGGGAAGCGCAACGGTGAGCGTTGCCCAGGTGGTCAGGGCCGTGGTGGTGACGCCGGATACGGCCACGGTCTTGGTGGGCGACACGCTGCGGCTGGCGGCGAGCGCTACCGACGCGAACGGACAGGTGGTGACCGGGGCCGAGCTTGCATGGGCGTCGGCAGACACGGCGGTGGCCGTGGTGGACGCGTCCGGGCTGGTAACGGGGGTCGCCGAAGGCCAAGCGCAGGTGTCGGCCACCGCGGCGGGGTTGACGGGCCGCGCCTCACTCACGGTCGCCGCTCCGACACCGACAGCCGTCGCCGTCATGCCCGACACGGTGGTGCTGACCGCACTGGGACAGACAATGCAGCTCACCGCCGAGGTGCGCGATCAGGCCGGACGCGCCATGGATGGGGTCCCGGTCGCCTGGTCGAGCGGTGACACGACTGTCGCGGTAGTTGACTCGGCCGGGTTGGTCAGCGCAGTGAGCGGTGGGGCGGCGACGGTCACCGCGACGGCGAGCGAGGCCTCCGGTAACGCGCGTGTGATCGTGATGCAGTCCGCGGACTCGGTGACGGTATCGCCTCCCGCGGCCACTGTTGCGCTGGGCGATACGCTACGGCTGGTCGCGGATGCGTACGACGCGGGTGGCCATGTGGTGGTGGGAGCCGTGTTCACTTGGTCGTCAAGTAGCACCGCAGTGGCGACGGTGGACACCTCGGGGCTGGTGCGGGGCGCCGGGGAAGGCACGGCGACGATCACGGCCACCACGGGAGACGCCTCGGGGGCATCAGAGATCACCGTGGTCAAACCCGACAGGGCGGCTCTGATTGCGCTCTACAATGCAACCGACGGCCCGAACTGGATCAACAACGACAACTGGACGACGGATGCTCCACTGGAGTTGTGGTTCGGAGTGAATGCCGATGCTTCCGGGAGGGTCCATGCGCTGAGTCTCAACAGCAATCGATTGCGTGGGACGATCCCTCCAGCACTCGGTAATCTCGCCTACCTGCGCCACCTTGAACTCGCCAGCAATGAGCTGAGCGGCGCGATCCCACGGGAACTCGGCGAACTCACGCGGCTTACCTATCTGAACCTCGGGCCGAACCGACTGGTAGACCCACTTCCTCCCGAACTCGGAAATCTGACCAACCTCGATTGGTTGAATCTGCAAGACAACAATCTCCAAGGACCTCTTCCGCCGGCGCTGGGCCAACTATTCAACCTGAGGGTATTGGGCCTCCAGAATAACAAATTGAAGGGACCATTGCCTCCGTGGTTGTTGGAGCTTGATGTGAATTTGGATTTCTTCAGCTACGAAGGGAATGATGGGTTCTGCACGCCCGGCACGGCTACCTTCATTCAGTGGCGGCAAAAGGTAGACAGCCGGGGTTTCGTGCAGGGTCCGCTCTGCCACGAGGACGACATCGCCGGGCTCGAAGCGCTGTACGATGCCACGGCCGGTGCGGGATGGTCCGACGCTGAAGGCTGGCTTGAAGGCCCTGTACTCGATGACTGGTACGGAGTCCAGACCGACTCCACCGGGCGGGTCACCGAGCTCGACCTGAGCCGCAACGGACTAACCGGACACCTCCCGTCTCAGCTGGGTCGACTGACGGCTGCGACCACCCTCAGGCTCGGTGAAAATGCTCTGTCGGGGCGATTGCCGCAGTCATTGACTGCGCTTGTCCTCCGCGAGTTCAGTTACTCAGACACCGGGTTGTGCACTCCCTCGGATGCGTCGTTCCGCAAGTGGCTGAATTCAGTTCCCCTTCACAACGGTACAGGCATGGAGTGCGCTCCACTCTCCGACCGCGATATCCTCCAAACACTCTACGATGCTAGCGGCGGTCCCGGCTGGACGCGCAGCGACAACTGGTTGACAGATGCGCCGCTTCGGACGTGGCATGGTGTCACTACCAACGGCCAAGGGCGGGTCGTCTCCCTAGGTCTCTGGAGCAACGAACTTTCCGGTGACATACCCGCCGAACTAGGGCACCTTATGAGTCTCCAAACCTTGTCTCTCCAGGGGAACCGGTTGACGGGTTCCATACCGCCTGAGCTTGGCAGCCTGACGAACCTGGAGACCCTACGGCTTGACAACAATCAATTGACGGGTGACATACCTGCCGAACTAGGGCACCTTATGAATCTCCAAACCTTGCATCTCTGGAGGAACCGGTTGACGGGTTCCATTCCGCCTGAGCTCGGCAACCTGACTAACCTGAGCGGCCTATGGCTTCCATTCAACCGGTTGACGGGTTCCATTCCGCCTGAGCTCGGCAACCTGACCAACCTGAGGAGCCTATGGCTCCGGACTAACCAGTTAGCGGGTATGATACCGTCTGAGCTCGGCAACCTGACCAACCTGAGGAGCTTATCGCTCCAGAGTAACCAGTTGACGGGTGAAATACCCGCCGAACTAGGGCGCCTTGCCAATCTCCAAACTCTGTCTCTCAGGGGGAACCGGTTGACGGGTTCCATACCGCCTGAAATCGGCAGTCTGACTGATTTAGGTCACCTGAGTCTCGTTGATAACAGTCTTGCGGGTCGTATCCCTCCTACACTGGGCGCCCTTTCCAAACTCGAAACCCTGCATCTTGTAAACAACCACCTGGAGGGACCGGTGCCTCCCGAGTTCGGCGGACTGACGAGCCTGCGTGAACTGTCTCTTTCGCGCAATAAGCGGATGTCCGGGGCGCTCCCTCATAGCTTGACGGCCCTCGCTAGGCTTGAGGCGTTCGTGGCCGAGAGCACCGAACTCTGCGCGCCTACGGACGCGGACTTCCTGAACTGGCTGGACGGCATCGCCGCCCAGCGCATTGCTCGTTGCAGCGGCTCCCCCAGCATGGCGTATGTGACCCAGGCCATACAGTCGCCAGAGTTCCCGGTTGCGCTCGTCGCAAACGAGGAGGCGCTTCTGCGCGTGTTCGCGACTGCCGCCCGATCGAATGCCGAAGACATTCCGCCGGTTCGCGCCACGCTGTACGCCAACGGCGCGCAAGCGCTGGTCGTCGATGTCCCTTCCAAGCCTGGACCGATTCCGATCGAGGTGCGGGAGTGGAGTCTGTCGTCCTCCGCAAACGCGGGAATTCCGGCGCATTTGGTGCAACCGGGACTGGAGATCGTGATCGAGGTCGACCCGGCAGGAACGCTCGACCCGGTGCTGGGCGTGACGAAACGGATCCCCGAGACGGGTCGCTTGCCGGTTGACGTGCGTACGATGCCGCTATTCGACCTCACCGTGATTCCGTTCCTGTGGTCGGAATCTGCTGACTCGTCGATCCTGGAAATCACCGAGGGACTCAACGCCGACAGCGACTTGCTCTTTGAGACACGTACTCTTTTGCCGGTTGACGACTTCAAAGTGACGGTGCATGCTCCCGTGTCGAGCTCGTCGAACAATACGCATGTCCTTATCGGGGAGACCTCCGCAATCCGAGTCATGGAGGGCGGAAGCGGCCACTACATGGGCACGATGGTGCAACCCGTAACGGGGGGTCGCGGACTTGCGGCCTTGCCCGGCCGCGTGAGCTTCTCGACTCCCGAAGGTTGGATCATGGCGCACGAGCTGGGACACAACATGAGCCTGCTGCACCCTTGGGAGAACCCGGTCTTCCCGTCCTATCCGAATGGAAATATCGGAGCGTGGGGGTATGACTTTCGCCGCGGCGGTCAACTGGTCCCACCGGACGCGAATGACATCATGCTTGGTTGCTGCTGGATCAGTGACTTCCATTTCGATCAAGCGCTACGCTTTCGCGAGCGTGATGCTGGTGGGGTCGGGGCCAGCCGAGGTTCGGCGGCGACGCCGGTCGAGTCTCTTCTGATATGGGGTGGGGTGGGGGCGGACAGCGCTGCGTTCCTCGAGCCCGTCTTCGTGGTCGACGCACCGCCCGCGCTTCCCGACTCCGCGGGTGAATTCCGGATCGCCGGGCGGACTGCGGGCGGTGGCCAACTCTTCTCGTTCAGCTTCACCATGCCGGAGACCGCCGACGGGGACGGGAGTTCCAGCTTCGCCTTCGCGCTGCCGGTGCGAGCCGGATGGGAAGGCAGCCTTGCGACCATCACGCTCTCCGGACCGAACGGCAGTGTCACGCTGAACGGCGACAGCGATGTTTCCATGGCGATCCTTCGCGACCCACGGACCGGCCAGGTGCGAGGCATCCTGCGCGACCTGCCGGACCCGACCCAAGCCGCCAGGGACGGCGCTGGGAACGCCTCCGGCCAGGAGCTAGAGGTGCTGTTCAGCCGCGGCATTCCGGACGCTGCAGCTTGGCGTCGGTGGGAGCGGCGGAGGTGACGGCCAGGTCCTCAGGAGTGAACTGGACGCGCCAACATCAGGGTCGTGTCCGCTTCCGAGCCGGCGCGAGCGGTGGCTTGGGCGGCCGCAAGGCGAAAACACGGTGTAATAGTCGAAGTGATAACCACGCACTCCACCATTCTTGGAAATTCATGTAAAACAACAGTTTAGATCCAATCATACATCAGAGCATACACGCCCGGTACATACCGCTACCTCACCCCCTCCGGCACCCTCTTCACCACGATGGACGGGACATCCATCTCATCCACCTCCCAGAATGCGACCAGGCCGTCCGGGCCGAATGCGCTCGGCATCCTCGTTTCGCCGGCGTAGGTGCCCACGTAACCGC
>JAPOOQ010000339.1 GCA_026713345.1 Gemmatimonadota bacterium
ATCCGGACCGGTTCAACATCAACCTGGTCTTCGGCCCCGGGTTCTCGGAGCGCCACAGGGAGGTGGCGCGGCAGGCCGCGGACCGGTGGGAGGAGATCGTCGTCGGAGACCTTCCCGACGTGCCGCTCGACGGCTACCTGCCCCCCTGCGGATTGTACGAGGGTCCCGGGATCGCGGGGGACATCGACGATGTGGTGATCCTGATGAACCGGGTTCCGGAAGGCCCGGCGGGTGCGAGCGGTTGCGGCACGCGTGAGGCGTCGGGCCTGGAGTTCTGGAGTACCAACAGATACCCGCCATTCTACTTCGCCCCCGACTTCGAGTACTGGGATGAATTTCATCGGGTGGTCCTTCACGAGATCGGGCACGTGCTGGGCATCGGGTTCAACAAGTGGCTCAACATGCTGAGAACCCGGCCGAACACGGAGCCGCCCGACGAGTACTTCCCGGGCCCCCTCGCCATCCAGGCGTTCAACGCCGCCGGCGGGCGCACCCACGATGGCGGCAAGGTGCCCGTCCAGGACGGCAGCGAGCGAGGCAGCAGCGTCCACTGGAGATACCGCGTGTTCGGCGGCGAAGTCATGGCTGGCGGCCGTACGATCAGCGCGATCACCGTGCAGGCGCTTGCGGACCTGGGGCATGTGGTGGACGTGACCAAGGCGGATCCGTACACCCTGCCGGGGACGGGAACCGTGCCGCCGGGTGGTGCGGCCGCCGACGGGTTGGGCGGGTCCGCGTGGCCGGACTTTGAGTTCGCCGACGACGTCATCCGGGGACCGGTCACGGTGGTCGACTCCACCGGCAAGATCGTGCGGGTCATCCGGAACTGAGGGCGGGAGCGGGGGGGGGCCGTGACCGTGCGCTACTCGGTGTCCCTGTCGCCATCGTCGTCCCGGTCGTAGACGACCCCGACCGAGAGGTCGAACCCCTGGCTGGGGATGAGCGAGGGGTGGTGAAAGAGCGCGTGTCCGCTGCCCGGCCACAAGGCGCCACCCAGCGCGTGCGCCCGGGTGTTCGTGGTGAGTTCGAGGACGGGGAGGCGACCCGCCCTCGGTGCGACACGAGGGACATTCACGAATTGCCCGCCGCGGGCACCGTGGTCAATTCCGGGTTTTGTGAACGAATGTGACCCCCGCAACCTGCCCGGGAACCAGGACCTCGCGCTCCCGCAGGTCCTTCAGGAAGTCTTCAACCCTGCCGTAGGAAACTTCAGTATCGGCCCTGACCGTCAAGGTCGGCAGGGGGTCCATGTCGCCAAGCCGATTGCCGAGTTCGTCCGCGGTCATCTCATCCCCGCCCAGCAGCACGCTTCCATCGTTGCGCAGCGAGATCGCCAGCGTGTCGGTGCGCGAGATCTCGGCCGCGGCGGCGGCGGGTGCTTCCTCCGGCGACTGCTGGCCGCAGGCCGCAACCGTGGCCAACAGCGCGATGGCGATCAACCGTCTCATGAACTGCTCCTGTAACCGTGGGTCGAAGTCGTACTGGAGGGTGCGTAGCATTGTGCCCGCGCAAACAGCGGCGGTCAAGCAGCCCGGTCTACCGACCTTGCCGCCGGACCACATCGTCGTCAGGTGTGTAGGGTTCCATGGGCACGGTCTGAGCAGGTGATCGTCAACGATGCGCATCGCAGGGGTGTCTATATTAACTGTGGCCTCTTCAGCCGGGGAGGTACGAAACGGACATTGAAAACAGGGTTGGAGTGGCCCGATAGATGACGATACTGATTGCGGCGGTTGCCGCCGCGGGGGCGCTGGAGCTGCCCCAGGAGGTCCAGAAGCCGGGGGAAGGGAACGGGAACGGGGAAGGCGGGTCGCCGGCAGCCGCGGAGTACATCGGCAGTTCGGGCCAGCTGAGTGTCGCGAGCCCCAGCCTGCCGGAAGCCGACATCGTAATCGACGGCGAGCTGGGTGAAGCCGCATGGGAGTCCGCCGCCCTGCTCACCGGCTTCACGCAGTTCGATCCGGCCGAGGGGGTGACCGCCACCCAGCGCACGGAGGCCCGGATCCTCGTGACCCCGGACGCGATCTACTTCGGCGTGATGGCCTATGACAACGAGGCAGGCGGGGTCCGCGGCACGCTGGGGGACCGCGACTCCTTCGCCTTCTCCGACGACTACGTGCGCTTCATCCTGGATACCTACGACGACCAGCGTCGCGCGTACGTCATCATGGTGAACCCCCTGGGCGTGCAGCAGGACGGTCTCTGGAACGTGGGCGGCGGGGGCGGGCGCCGGGGCAGGATGGGACCACCCATCGACTGGAACCCCGACTTCGTGTGGGAATCCAGCGGTCAGGTGCACGACTGGGGCTACTCGATCGAGGTGAAGCTCCCGCTGAAGAGCATCAAGTTCAGCGGCGCCGAGGTGCAGGACTGGGGACTGCAGGTCGAGCGCCGGATTGCGCGCAACGGCTACAACGAGTCGTGGGCGCCGGTGTCGGCCAACGTGGCCAACCGGCTGGAACTGTCAGGGAAGCTCACCGGGCTGACCGACCTGGACCCGGGTCGTCTCATGGAGTTCAACCCGGTGCAGACCTACAGCCAGGCGTCCGTCTACAGCGACGAGGTCGGCGGACTCGAGCGCGGCAAGGTCGTGCGGGACTTCGGGGTCAACCTGACCTACGGAATCACCTCCAACCTGACGCTGGACGGGACCTATAACCCGGACTTCTCGCAGGTCGAAGCGGACGCCGGCCAGATCGTCGTCAATGAACGCTTCGCGATCTTCCTGCCGGAGAAGCGCCCGTTCTTCCTCGAGGGAACCGAGATCTTCCAGCTGCCCCAGCAGTTGGTGTACACCCGGTCGATCGTCAATCCGGTGGCCGGTGCCAAGATGCAGGGCAAGATCGGCGCGGTGAACGCCGGCTACCTGGGTGCGGTCGACGACGTGGCCGACCCCGACGGCAATGCGGAAAACGCCCGCCCTGTCGTGAACATCTTCCGGCTCCGGCGCGACATCGGCAACTCGAACCTCGGCATGGTCTACACCGACCGCACCTTCCACGGTGACCGCTACAACCGGGTCGTGGGGGTCGATGGCCGTTTCCAGGTCGACCAGCGCTACACGCTCACCATGCTCGCCGCCCGCAGCACGACCGCGCTCGGGGAACCCGGTGCGGTCGGGGGCTCGCTTTTCTCGGCCCAGTTCCAGCGCTCGGGACGGAGCCTCCAGTTCGAGGGCAGCGTCCAGGACGTGAGCGACGACTTCGTCGCCGGGAGCGGATTCCTGCGCCGCACCGGGTTCTCCCAGGTCCAGGGCCGCATCAGCTACAACTTCCGGGGCCGGCCCGGCGACCTCCTGGAGCGCTGGGGCCCGAGCCTGGAGGCGGAGGGAACCTGGGACCACGACGACTTCTGGCAGCGCCAGTGGGCGGAGGAGCGGCGGGTGCGCCTGGGCGGAAGCATGTCCTTCCGGGGCAACGTCACGATCTTCGGCAACTACTCCCGCGCCTGGTACGAGTTCCCGGCCGAGGACTACCAGGGCCTCTTCGTGCCGGGGCCGGGCGGTGGACGAGAGCCCTTCTTGCCGGACCAGATGATCTTCCAGGGTCTCAACTCGGGCACCGCCTTCATGTGGGTGACTCCGATGGCGTGGCTCCGTATCAACCTACGGGGCACCTGGTCCGAGACCCCGCTCTTCGACTTCATCACGGACACGCCGGTGGACATCGCCGACTCATGGTCCGGCGATACGGGAGTGAACTTGTTCCCCACGACGCAACTCAGCGCCGAGCTGGGGGTCCGGTTCTCCCGGCTCTACCGGCAGCGCGACGGTTCGATCTACTCCGAAGCGACGATCCCCAGGGGCAGGATCCAGTACCAGTTCAGCCGCGCGCTCTTCGTGCGGACGATCGTGGAGTACGGCAGCCAGGACCGGGGCAGGCTGCTGGCGCCCACGGACGGCGAGCAGGTTTCATACTGCTCCGGCGACTCCTGCTTCGGCCTGGGCGGATCCGGGGCGAACGACATCTCCATCGAGGCGCTGGTCAGCTACGAGCCGACCCCCGGGACGGTGTTCTTCCTGGGCTACACCCGCCAGATGGACGATCCCGAGGCCTTCCGCTTCCGCAACGTGCGGCCCCAGTCGGAAGGGGTGTTCATGAAACTTTCCTACCGATTCAGGGGGTAGGACGGTAACCCGGAATATGTGATGACCACTCGTTCTCGGAGGTAATCGAAATGCAATATGCGAAGGCACTCGGAGCGGTTGCGGCGGTCGGTGCGGTGGGCGTGTTTCTGCTGAAGCTGCTGGTGGCGGCGCTGGCCCCGATGGTGATCAGCGTTCTGACGAAGGCTCTTATGATCGGCCTGGCCGTCGCGGCGGCCTTTTTCCTCTACCGGATGTTCCGGAGGCGCCGGGACGAAATGGAGGTTTAGGGGGTCCCTGTCCCGGCTTGCCGCGCGAGCGGCGGTCCGGGGCCCGGTCGTAGTCCACCCTCAGGGCGCGTCCCCCCACCGTGGTCCCGTTGAGCGCCTTGATCACCTTCGCGGCGTCGCTCTCTCGCACTTCCACCAGCGAGTGGCTCTCGCGGACATCGATCCGCCCCACGCGGCTCCCCTTGATTCCCGACTCGCTGGTGATCGCGCCGAGCAGTTCGCCCGGCCCGATCTCGTCGCGCTGGCCCGCCGACATGAAGAGGCGCGACCAGGGTTCGGGAACCCCCTGCTCGGCGGCGTGTGCGCCGGGCCGTCCACCCGCCCGCGCGGCCGACCCCTTGCCCGGGGTGTCCCGGTCGAGCAGCAGCAGGGCCGCGGCCGCCACCTCCGCCGCGGTGAAGCGGTCGAGGAGCGACTCGACCAGCAGGTAGTAGGGGGTCGCTTCCGGCGCCCGGACCGCTTCGTGTATCCTGTCGGTCAACTGGTCGACCCTGGAGGACACGCGCGGCGGACGGTCGGGACGGACACGTTTGAGCTTGAGCTCCGCCGCGGCCGACACTTCACGCAGGTGACCGAGTTCGCGCACGGCGGCGAGAGCCCACGCGGGTCCGCCGGCCCCGTGCCGGAGCCGGGCGGCGGGCGCTCCGTCCGGGACCTGGCACGACAGGGTCGCCACGACGCTTGAATCGTCCAGCGCGTCCAGGGCCTTGCGCGCCGCCTCGTCCTCGCCGGGAGACAGCCACACCGGCGCCGCCGGGTCGCCCGGAGAGCCCGAGTGGTAGCCGTGCACGGCCAGGAAGTCCCCCAGATCGGCCGCCTGGTCCGCCGAGGCCGTGTAAAGGAGCACGTGGCGCACGCTGGCCACGTCTTCGAGGAGCGTCGCGGTGAGCACCAGTACGGCCTGTGAACGGTCCTCGTCAACGAGCGTGAAGTTCAGCTCGCGGGGTGGCGCGGTGCGGCCGCGCGCGGCCGGGCGGTCGGCCTCCGCCGAGCGGCCTGTCGCCGCCTTCGCCGCGGCCCCCGTCGGAATCGTCACCGCACGCCGGGTGAAGCGCCGGGCGACCGAACGGAGGGGATCGCCGAAGGGGAGGCCGCAGAAGATGCGCTGGCAGTCGCTCGGCAGCGCTCCGAGGAATGTTTCGAGCCGGTCGGTCGGGACGCTGCTCACGACCCCGTCGCCGTCGTGCAGGACCACGGCCTTGATGCCGCTCACCTTCACCGTACCGTCGTAGAGGGTGCCGATCCGGTCGGCGGGGACGAAGAGGAAGTCGGCGCGCTCGGAAAGGTTCCAGTGCGGCGCCAGCGCCGCCGCGCGCATGCCGCTGCCTTCACAGAGCGGGGCGAGAGACCGCGCGAGGTGGGTGGCCTGCTGCGTCCCGGTGCTAAGAACCAGGCAGACGGGGGCACCCGCGCCGCCCTCGAGGCGGTCGAGCAGGGGCGCGCCGTAGCCGACGAGGGTGCCGCTGCCGGGTCCCGCGCGGCCGAGCAGGTCGTTCCCACGCGCGATGAGCGGGATCGCGGCCGCCTGGAAGGGCGTGGGAGTCTCGATCCCCTCGGCCGCGAGCGACGCGACGGTCTCCGGGCCAAGGGCGAGGTCTTCGAAAGAGGTCATGGTGTGGGTGCTGCGCCCCGCCGCGTCAGCGGGGGTCGCCCGATCCCGGGCCGCCGGCGTCGCCGTGTTCGTAGGGCAGGGTGTTGAGGAAGCGCTGGATCTCGTAGTCCATGCGCGATGTCCGCAGCCGGTCGGTCAGGGCCGTCACGTCGGTGTAGGGGCCGTGCCGGTGCGCCTGCAGCGTGACGGTCCCCTCCTCCCCGGTGTAGGTCGCTCCGTGGGACGACTCCCGGGAACAGCTGAGCCCGATGAACTCGGGAAGGAACTCATCGGCCTTTTTCAGGATTTCCCGCGGGCCCAGGGCCGTCTTTCGCTGATACCCCGCCATCTGTCTTCGGCTACTCCTCTCGGTTGTTCTCTCTCGTGCGTGCGCTCAACTTCTCGATCGCCCGCTCAATCTCGCGCAGGACCGCCGGTCCTTCCAGTCGTCCGGCCCGCGAGACGAACGCGGGCACGTCGGTGACGCCCCGCCCGAGGGCACTCTCGCGGGTCTCCACAACGGCCCCGGTGTAGCGGTCCACGTCCAGCACGGCCCTGGTCTCGGACCGGTCCAGCCCCGCCGCCCGCGCGATTTCCACCAGCAAATCTATCCGCCCGATGTCGGTGTGGTCGACGAAGTGGGCCCGGAACAGTGCGCGGCGCACCGTGTCAAGGCAATCCCGTCCGCGCGCGAATTCGCAGAGTTCGTGGGCCTTGCGGGTCCAGGGGACGATGGGTGGTGGGGGGGTGGCGCTCCCTGCGAGCGCCTGCCGCGTCCGCCACTCCGCGTCGCCCGGGTCGATCATCGGCTGTGGGGGAGGACGCAGTTCGAAACCGCGCCACTCGATCACCGCCGAGGCTCCGGCCCGGTCAACCATGCGGCTGACCGCGTACGAGAGGGGGTCGACGAAGTCGAAGTACAGGATGGGGTGATCCGAGTCCCCCGAATCGCTGAATGTAAAGGGTGGTTTACGAAATGTCATGTTTTCTTTACAGTTTTCGCCGGTTGACCGCGCGGACCGGGTTCCGAGGAGTCCCAAGCCCCCCGGACAGGCAGCCGACCGAAATGCGACGACGGCCCCCCACCCGTTTCCGCCCGGGGTTGCGAACATAACGCCGGGCGGACTTATTGTCGGCTGCGTCCCGAAGTCTGCCGACCCGTCCAACCAAAGATCCCTGATGACCTTCTCCCCGAACATCGCACGCCTGACCCCGTCCGCCACCGTGGCGGTAAGCACCCTCGCAAAGAAGCTGGCCGCGGAGGGGCGCGATATCATCAACCTCGGCGCCGGCGAGCCCGATTTCGACACCCCCGGGTGGATTTCCGAAGCGGCGATCGACGGGATCCGGCGGGGGCGCACCCGCTACACGCCGTCCGCCGGCCTTCCGGAGCTGCGAGCCGCGGTCGCGAGCTACATGACGGCGGGCACGGACCATCCGGCCGAAGCCGCCCGGGTCGTGGTCTCCGCGGGCGCCAAGCAGTCGCTCTTCAACGCCTGCTTCTGCCTTTTCGGGCCGGG
>JAPOOQ010000340.1 GCA_026713345.1 Gemmatimonadota bacterium
CCGATCCGGCTGCGGCGGACGCCCAAGCACCCGGCTGACGAGTAGTTCAAGTACGCCCGAGAGGATTCGAACCTCTGGCCTCTGCCTCCGGAGGGCAGCGCTCTATCCAGCTGAGCTACGGGCGCAAGGTGCCGTGAATGATCCCCCGGGGAACATCCCGGGTCAAGCCCCCGGGCACGTGTCTGCGGCCACGGGGACGGCGGAGACATGCCAGGAGGACGGGCGTCATAAGCCGAGTTCTGTGTCCCGCCTCGGGAGGCGGGCGGGATCATCTTTCTGGGACCCGGATCACTCCGGGCCTCGAGCGGCCTACCCGGGACTCGGTCGGGACGGGCCGTCCCTCGTCCCCTATTCGGCCTTGCTCCGGATGGGGTTTGCCATGCGACCCCTGTTGCCAGCGGCCCGGTGCGCTCTTACCGCACCCTTTCACCCTTGCCTGTGCCCCGCTTCCGGGGCCATCGGCGGTCTGCTCTCTGCGGCACTTTCCGTCACCTCGCGGTGCCCGGGCGTTACCCGGCATCCTGCCCTGTGGAGCTCGGACTTTCCTCCGCGCGGCGAATCCGGCGGACTCCCGGCGGCGATCCCTCGGCCCGTCCTCCTGACATTCAGGAAAGATGGTCGCGGCGCCGATGCGTGACCAGCCCGGCGTGCTCCCTCGGCTTCTTAGTTACCCGTGTCGGCGCGGTGCCGGGGCGCGGCGGTGACTCTCCCGGCGTCCTCGCCCGGTCGCCGTGCGCGGAAACAGTCGGTTGTCCCCGCGGGTCGGGTCCGCCAACTCTCGATTTCTGCGGAACATATGTTTCCATGAGACGGATAACCTGTTTCCGGGTTGTCATATAGCAGATGTTGACATTTCCGAATTCACACTACATTATTCATTGTACGTCTCCAAAGACGTGCGAGAGACACTCACGCTCCATCCGAATCGGGAAAGCCGGTTGTAGATGGTCTGGTGCCGAGCACGAAAATCGAGAGTGGCCCGTCGCTGGTCAGCGGCTTTGCTTGCCGCGGTGCCGGTGCTGGCAGCGCTACCCCCGGTTTCGGCGACTCAGCTTCCCGAGGCACGCGATGACGATCCCGACCCGGTTGTGGTCTACCTGGTGCGCCACGCCGAAAAGGCCGACGACGGAACCGACGATCCACCGCTGACGCTGGCCGGGCAGATCCGCGTCAGGGTGCTGCGGCAACTCCTCAGCGACGCAGGGCTCACCCACGTCTACACGACCGACTGGAAGCGGACCCGTGATACGGCGCGTCCGTTCGCCGAAGCGCTGGGCGTGGAGGCGACCATCTACGATCCGCGCCAGCTCGAGCATCTCGCCGCCACCATTCGGGCCACGCCCGGAACGCACTTCGTATCGGGTCACAGCAACACCACGCCGGTGCTCGTTGCGGCACTCGGTGGCAATCCGTTCGATCCGATCGACGAGCTGGAGTACGACAGGCTCTATATCGTGGTGATCCATCCGGGCCAGCCTCCGGTGACCACGCTCCTCCGGTTCGGCGAACCCTACGTGGAGGGGTCCGACTTCGGCCTGCGGGCGGAACGGGGCAGCGTGCGACCACCCTCTTCGCGGCGGCGGAACTGACGCGGGGCGCCGGCGGAACTCAGAAGGTCACCACCAGCGCGATCGTAAAGACGCGGTCCAGTTCGTCTCGCGGCACCAGCACCGTCCCGGTCCTCTCCCCTTCCGGGGAACTCAGGGGCACCCTGCGCAGCGCCGGCTCGTTGTCGAAGGTGGTGCGGAGGGATGTCTTGAGGCCCAGGTGCTCGTTCATCGAAACGCTCATCGAGTTGGTCCAGTCGGCGCGCACGTCGGACGGATCGTCGCCGTTCCCGTCCAGGACGAGGTTGCTCCTCAACTCGGTGTTGTCCGTCATCTGGCGGCGGTAGTCGGAGGAGAGCCTCATCCCGAGGAAACGGCCCGCAGCGTCCGGATTGGGATCCACGTCGTTCTGCACCGTGTGCGTGAGCCCGTACGCCGTACGGAACCTCTGACTCGAACTTCGGACCCACTGCGTGGAGACCCCGAACACATTCACCAGGCGGTGCCTGAAGCCGGCGAAGGTGTCCCGTTTCCACCCCGACTGCACGTACACCGAGGTCCGTGCCGAAAACCGGCGGTCCACCCGCACCAGCGCGTTGTACTTCTCGGCCGACAGGTTGCTCTCGCTGGTTTCGTCGACGCGGTAGTCGGACTCGCTGCCCACGGCTGCGCGGCGGACGCGGGTGGAACGCGTGCGGATGCCGCCCGCTTCCACCTTCACCTCGGTCCGGTCCCAGGCGCGCGACACCGTGCTTCCCAGTCCGAAGGTAGATGATTTGGCGTTTCCGCCCGTTCGGACAAAGCTGAATTCGCTGGAGGCATTCCACCTGCCGTTGGGCTCCTGCGCCTGGAGGGCCGTGGCCGCCAGCAGCAACAGCGCCGGGGTCGTCAGCGGCAGCACGCGGAACCCCTGGCCGGCCGCAATTCCGGTGATCGTCAACGCTCGCACCTTCACTCAATTCCCTCCCGGAGCTTCTCGTTCATGGGTCGCTACGCCACCGGGTTGGCTGGTCGCGCCTGCGCTACCAGGTGGTCCTGTAGCCGTCCGCGGCGAGGTTCCAGCGGCGGCCGTACACGTGCAATCGGTCGGTGGCCACGCCGTCGAGCACGAGCTGCCCGCCGATGTGCGTCCAGGCGAGCACACTGCCCTCCAGGTTCAGCACCTCCACCCCGCGCCTGCGCATCTCGCGCACGTAGCCGGAGCTGCGCACCCCGATGGTGCAGTACGCGACCACGGTCCTGCCGGCCAGATCCTCCAGCCTGGACTCGAATTCGTCGGCACTGATCGCGCCGGGCAGGGTGGACACGTTCCGCTCCCGTTCGGTGCGCACATCCACCAGCACGATCCCGCCCGCAGCGAGCGACTCCCGGAGCCCGGAGGGCGTGATCGTGGGAACATCGGGGTAGTCCTCCCTGATGTCCCTGATCATACGTTCCAGGGTGGCGCGCCGTGCGGCCTCGGTGCCCGGGGCCTGGGCGGTGGCGGGGGTCGCGGGAATGGCCCACAGGACAACGGCCACCATGCCGGTTCGGCAGAGGCCTGCGGCGCCCCCGCGCAGGATGCGGCTAGACATGGTTGCCTCCCGTGTAGCTGAAGAGGTCGTTGACCGCGGACACCTCGAAGCCCTGCCCCTCCAGGTACGATACCGCGGCCGAGGCCCGGGCACCGCTCAGGCAGTGCACCAGGAGCCGCTTGTCCCTCGGCAGCTCCCCCAGCCGGCTGGCCAGGCGCGTGTGCGCGATGTTGCAGGCGCCTTCGAGCCGTCCGGCGGCAAATTCGGTGGCGCGGCGCACGTCGAGGACCTGCACGGCCGGGTCGCCGCGCCTCCGGGCCACCTCGTCGAAATCGATGACTTCGATGCTCGCCAGCTCCCCGCCCGCAGCCTCGTAGGCCGACAGCTCCTCGGGGGGCGCCCACCCCGTGACGCGGTCGATCCCGATGCGGACGAGGTCGCGTACAGCCCCATCCAGCTCATTCTCCCCGCAGATCAGCACGATCGCCGACGCCGGATCCAGGTAGCATCCCGCGATCGTGGGGAACGACTTGTTGAGGGGCGCGTAGAGGGAGCCCCTGATGTGGCCGGCGTAGTAGCCGAGGCGATCGCCGCGCGTGTCGACCACCTGCGTGTGCCGGTTGCCGGCGGCGGCCAGCAACTCCTTGGCCGAGAGCCGCCGCGGCCGGGGCAGCGAGCCGAGCAGCGCGGGCCCGCGGCGGTTCTCCTCCTTCATCCGCCCGAAGTACTGGGGCGGCTCCGGCTGCCCGTCGAGGATGTAGGAGACGAAGGCGTCCTCGCCCTTTCTGACCGCGGCGAGCGCCGGGCTGAAGCGTTTCTCATAGCCGGCGGTGGTGTCGGGAATCGCCCCGAGCGCCTTTCCGCAGGCGCTCCCCGCTCCGTGGCCGGGCCAGATGCGCAGGTAGTCCGGCAGCTCGAAGACCTCCAGCGCCGAACTGTAGAGCCGGCGCGCCGAAGGCTCCATCTCGCCCGCGTGCCCCGCCGCCGATTCGAGGAGGTCGGGCCGGCCGAGGTCGCCAACGAAGACGAAATCGCCCGAAATCATCCCCATGGGACTGTCGGCGCCCGAGCCCCGGTCGGTGATGAGGAAGCTGATGTGCTCCGGGGTGTGGCCGGGGGTGTGGAGGACCTGAAAGCCGATTCCGCCGACAGTGAAGTGGCCGCCGTCGCGCAGGAGGGTCACGGAGTCGTGCCCGGCAGCCCATTCGTACTGCCATTCGGGGCCGCCCTCGGCGGAGAGGTACGCCCTGCACCCGTAGCGTTCGACGAGCTCGCGGCAACCGGACAGGAAGTCGGCGTGGATGTGCGTTTCCGCGGTGGCCGTGATGCGCAGCTCCTCGCGGCGGGCGATGGCGATGTAGCGATCCACGTCGCGCTCGGGATCGATGATGAGCGCCTGGCGCGTGCGCTGGCAGCCGACGAGATAGGCGTGCTGCGCCAGTTTGTCGTCGACGATCTGCCTGAAGAACATGGTGGGCTCCCGGGGCCGTTGTCGGAACGCAGGAAGTTCGTCCCTGCACATCTACCTTAACGGAATCCCCATACCGCCTGTCAACGAACGTGAACGAGGCGGTGACGGCGGCAGGGACGGAACTCCCGGCGGGCGGCAGTTTCGCGGACCGACGACCGGGACCGGGACCGGGCGCCGGATATCGGCGGCTCGTTCGCAACGACCAGGATCGTATACGTAAGTCAACACAGGAGATGACTATGAACAGGGCATATTTCTCGAGGATCGGGGTGGTCGCAGGTGTGCTCGGGCTGATGGTGGTCATGGGCGCCGCTCCCGGTGTGGAAGCGCAGCGGTGGGGTGGCGGCAACCGCGGCGGTGGTGGGTGGGGCGCGGGATGGGGCGCCGGCATGCGCGGAGGCGGTGGCAACTTCTCGGTGGAGAGCGTGATCCGGCTGGCCGATGAACTGGACTTGAGCGCGGCCCAGCAAGAGCAGCTGGAGGCCATCCGGGTGGAGCTGCTGGAGACGCAAACCAGCCGGGCCGTGCGGCAGATGGAGATGATCTCGGAGATCCGGGCCGGGATTCGCGAGCCGGAAGCGCTGCGCGCCGACGCCATGGAACTCGCCGGGCAGGCCCGGGAGACGCTGGGCGGGATGAGGGAACGCTACGACGCGATCCTCACCGAGGAGCAGCGCGAGGAACTGAGGCAGCTGAACCGGCGTACCGCCTGGCGTGGCGACCGGGATGCGCGCGACGGTCGGGGGCGCGATCGTTTCGACCGGGTGCGGGACGCCCGCGGGCGGGGAACGCCGGACCGGTGGCAAGCAGCCATGGACCGGTGGCGGGGGGCGATGGACAGGGGCGGACGCGGACGCGATGACGCACGGCCCGGCAGGCCGGGCGGCGGCCCGGGGTCCTGATAACGCCGCGGCCCGCGCGGTCGCATCGTCCACCGAAGGCGGCGGGGACTTATTTCAAGGGGTGCCGGGACGTATATTTCAGTGTCGCCGCCCTGCTAGCTCAACTGGTAGAGCATCCGACTCTTAATCGGCAGGTTCGGGGTTCGAGTCCCTGGCGGGGCACTGATTCGCGGCACCCGGGGCGGGGGCCCGCGGCGGGAAGACCTCTCGTCGCGGGCTTCCCCGCCCCCCGTCAGGGGAGATAGCTGCGCAACAGCACCGAATCGGCGACCGCGCGCACGCGGCACGGACCCATCGTCGCGGGAAGCAGCGTGAACCCCACCGCCCCCACCCCGACCGGCGGCGATCCCGGCACGGCGAACGCCGCCTCCCCCGCCACCACCCCCCAAGCCTCGAAGGTCTCGCCGCCCAGGACCATCCCGAACTCGGCCCCCGCCCGCACCGCGAGCCGCTCGACGACGAACTTGTCGCACTCGGCAATCACCTCGCGCCGCACGCCGGGCCCGGCCTCCACCGCGCGCGGCTCCACGATCCCCGGGCCCGGGTCGCCGAAGTCGATCACCTCCATCGCCCGATCGATGTGCAGTTCGCGCGGCCGCCCGTCCGGCCCGGTGCGGCCCCAGTCGTGGATCCGGTAGGTCGTGTCCGCGCTCTGCTGAATCTCCACCAGCACGATCCCGGACAGGATGCCGTGCACGGTGCCGGCGGGAACCATCACCGCGTCGCCGGGGCGCACCCGTAGCCGCCGCAGGCTGTCCTGCAGCCTTCCCTCGAGCGCGGAGCGCCGCAGCGCCTCCCTGTCCGTTCCCGGCTGCAGGCCATGAATGATCCCCGCCCCCGGGGCGGCCTCCAGGATGTACCACATCTCGGTCTTGCCCGGCTCGCCGAGTCCGTGCTCGGCCGCGTAGTCGTCCCCTGGGTGGACCTGCACGGAGAGGGCGTGATTCGCGTCGAGGAGCTTCACCAGCAGCGGAAAGGCGCCCGGCACACCGGCGTCCGCACCCGCGTCCACCCCGCGTCTCCCGACCAGCGCCGCCCCGAATTCCGCCACGAGCGACGGCAGATCCCGCCCCTTCAGGGGTCCCGCATCGACGACGGACGGCCCGGCGGGGTGGCCGGAGATTTCCCACGCCTCCGCGACGATTTCGCTCGGCAGCATCCGCCCGGTCAGGCGCCCGAGGTTCCTTCCCCCCCACAAGTAGTCCTTGAAGCAAGGCGAAAAGGTCAGGGGCGCTGCGAGGGGTGCGGAGCCGGACATCCCCTAATGTAGCAGTCCGCCCGACAAGTCCCCGTTGGTTACGGGCCGGCGGGCGCCAGGGCGTCTGCGGCCCCGGCGCCCGCACAGACCGTTCGCGGCACTAGTTCGCCGCGAACTTGATATCCATCGAAATCCAGAGCGCTACCAGCTCGTCCCGGTTCTGCGCCGGACTGAACCTGCCGACCGCAACAACCTTCAGAGCCGCGTTGTCGAGCCCGGCGTGCCCGGAACTCTCCCTCACAATCTGGTTCCGCACGATTCCCTCTTCGTCGACGAAGAGCCAAACGGTCGTCGTACCCCCGATCCCGGCGTCCTTGAGGAGCGCGGGATACTCCCGCTCGAGGACGCGGTTCACTTCGGGCTCGTTCAACAGCCTCGGCCTGACGGTGTGAACCACGAACCTGGGCCCGTCCTGCAGGCTCGTTTCGGCTTCCGCCCGGGTTGGTGGCGGTGGCGATGGCACTGCATCTGCAGGCTCATCCGCCGGCACTGCTTCCGGCACCGCTTCCACCTCCGCTTCCGGCACCGGCGCCTGCACCTCCTTCGAGATCCCCGGCGCCCATACGGCCACGCCGATCACCATGATCGCGGCGAAGGCCAGGAACGCGACCTGCGCCATCCCCACCTCGGGAGCCTTGCTGAGCAGCTTGCGGATCCGTGTCTCGAGGAACGAGGGGCGCTCCGCGAACGCTGCCAGCGCGAGGCCCGGACGGGCGCCGGCGCGGGCGCCCACGCGGAAGAGGAGTTCGCCGTAGAGCCAGCGGCGGTGCGGGAGCCGCTCCATGACGCGCCGGTCGCAGTCGAGTTCGATGGCCAGGCAGAGACGGCGATAGTGGAGCCAGAGCGCGGGGTTCCAGGGGAACGCGATGAGGAGCACCGCCACGAAAAAGCGCAGGACGGCGTCCCCGGCGCCGAGGTGTTCCTCCTCGTGCGCCAGGATCAGCTTCTGTCTGGGTGGTTCCGCGCCCCTCACCCACGCCGGCAGCACGATGCGCGGCCGCAGGAGTCCGACCACCGCGGGGCCGGCTTCCCGTGCCCACAGGACGGAGCGGCCCAGCAGCGTGCCGCGTTCCCAGAAGCGGCGCCGGTGCAGGAGATCGGTGGTCCCGATCAGCGCCCAGAGGACGAGGCCGCAGGACAGCAGGACCCAGCCCACGAGAACGATCCCGTCCAGAGCGTGCAGGAAGGAATCGTGCGGCACGCTGAACCCGAGGAACCCGGGCGCGCCTGCCGCGGTGGCGCCTTCCGTGGCAGCCGACCCCGCCGGGGCCAGCCCCGCCACGGCTTCCGCCTCCACGCGGGCAAACGACCCGCCCCCGCCACCCGCAAACACCCGCGCGGCGGTGAGCGCGACCGTCCCGACCCCGGCCCCGACCCAGACCCAGCGCCGACCCCCGTCCAGGAGCCTTTCCAACGCGAGACCTGCAACCAGCAGCAGCAGGCCCATTCCGATCGACCAGAGCATCCACGCGGCAATCATCATTCGTTCTCCCTTTCCAGACGCTGATCCAGCAGCTTGCGGAGGCGCTTCACGGCCTCAGGCGAAAGTTGTTCCTCCGACACGAGCTGCGTCATGAGCAACTCGGCCGAACCCTTGAAAAGCTTGTCCCGCATACGCGCGACGACGGACCGCCCCGCCTCTTCGCGCCCCAGGAGCGGGTGGAAGCGGTGGGCGCGCCCCTCCTTGCGATGGTCGACCAGACCCTTCGCTTCCAGGATGCGCAGCACCGTCAGGACGGTGTTGTAGGCGAGGTCGTCCTCCAGGCGCTCGTTCACCTCGGCGACCGTTGCCGACCCCAGGTCCCACAGGACCGACATGATGTCCAGTTCCCGCTCGGTAAGTCTGCGGCTCAAGGTCATCTCCCTGCGGGCCTGTCCGCCCGCTTTCGAGTAA
>JAPOOQ010000341.1 GCA_026713345.1 Gemmatimonadota bacterium
GCAGAAGACGGGCAAGCTGCTCATCGTGCACGAGGACACGCGTACCGGAGGGATCGCGGGCGAGATCGCGATTCGCATCAACGAGCGGGCCTTCGAATGGCTGGATGGGCCGATCCTGCGGGTCACGGCGATCGATTCACCTGTCCCCTTCAGCGGTGAACTGGAGGACTTTTTTCTCCCCTCGGTTGCGGATGTGGTTGCCGCGGGGCGTTATCTTCTGAATTACTGATGCCGCGGCGGACACAACGACCCTGAGGGGATCCGCCGCCGCCGACCAACTCGCAGGGAGAATCACAGGTGTCTCGAATCGAAGTCCCGATGCCCCAGATGGGCGAGTCGATCGCCGAGGGCACGGTTTCCAAGTGGCTGAAGGCACCGGGCGACGCCGTCGAGCGTGACGAGCCCATCCTGGAGATATCGACGGACAAGGTGGACGCGGAAATCCCGGCTCCGGCGGCCGGTATGCTGGCGGAAATCCTGGTTGGCGAGGGGGAAACCGTGGAGGTGGGAACTGTGGTCGCCTACATCAGCGAAGGCGCTACCGAGGCGGCGGCCACACCCGAACCGGAACCCGAACCGTCAAACGTCTCGGCGGACGCGCCCGACGGCGCAAACCGGAACGCGGCCCCTTCCGCTGCGGCCATCCCGCTTCCCCCGGTCCCCTCGAGCGAACCCGGTGCGGTGGCAGCCGGCGACGGCGCCAGCGAGGAGGTCGTCTGCACGACCACCAGCGAGGAGCGCCTCCGGACGCGTTCGACGCCTGTCGTGCGCCGGATCGCCCAGGAGGCGGGGGTCGACATCGCCTCGGTTCCCGGCACCGGCCACCAGGGCCGGGTCACGAAACAGGACATCCTCTCGTTCATCGAGAGTGGCGGAGCCAAGGCAGGACTTCCAGCGGAGGATGCTCCACCCACTCCATCCCGGGTCACTCCGCAGCAGCGCGACATCGCGGAGCCCACTCCCGAGGCTGGCGATCCCGAGGCCCCCGCGCGCCCTGCGGAGGCTCCGCGCGTTCCGGCCGTTGCGGCGACCCGTGCCGCACCGCCAACCCGGACCCCCAAGGCTGCACCGCCCTCCGACCTCTGGAAGCGCTTCCACAAGGAGGTCGAGCACCCGGTCTTCCCGGTTCGCGAGGGCGACCGGGTCGAGACCATGAACAAGGTGCGCCGCCTCACCGCGGAACACATGGTTCTGGCGAAGCGGATCTCGTCCCATGTGCATTCCATCATCGAGATCGATTTCTCGATCGTGGACAGGATCCGCCGCGAGAACAAGGCGAGGTGGGCCGAACGCGGCGCGCGGGTTTCCTACACGGCGTTCGTGGCGTGGGCCTGCTCGCGGATCCTGCGGGATTTCCCCAGCGTCAACGGCACGATCTCGGGGAACAATATCGTATACCGCGGCGCGGTGAACATCGGGATGGCCGTGGACCTCAACCCGGGCCTGATCGTACCCGTGATCCACGACGCGGACGACCTCAGCCTGGTGGGGACCGCGCGCAAGATCATCGACCTGGCGACCCGGGCGAAGTCGCGCCAGCTCTCGCCCGGCGAGATCCAGGGCGCCACCTTCACCATCACCAACCCGGGTGTGCTCGGCACCATCGTGGGAATGCCCATCATCCCGAAGGGCACGTCGGCGATCCTCGGCACGGGTTCCATCGACAAGCGCGTCGTGGTGGTGGCCGACCCGGCGACCGGCGAAGATGCGATGGCGATCCGCAAGCGGTCCTTCTTCTCGCTCGGCTACGATCACCGGCTGGTCGATGGCGCCGACTCCGCGCGCTTCCTGTCGCGGCTCAAGGAGCTCCTGGAGGACTTCCCCGAGGACGCCTAGGAACCCCGTGTCAACACCCAGCCGAATGAAGCGGGGACTTGTTCCACGGTCTGCTGGAGCAGCGGCCGAGGACCGGCGGGCCGCGGACACGATCCCCGCGCCGGCGGCCGGAGCCACCCGGGGCGGCCGCACCCTCGCGGTGCGATATCCGGGAAGGATCGCCTACGGGCCCGCGCTGGAACTCCAGGCCACGCTGGTGGAGCGCCGCCGCCGGGGAGAAATCCCCGACACCCTGCTGCTGCTGGAGCACCCCCATGTCATCACCCTGGGATCCTCCGGGTGCGCAGGCCATGTCCTCATGCCTGCCGACGAACTCGCGCGGCGCGGAATCGCGCTGCACGAAGCGGGTCGCGGCGGCGACGTGACCTACCACGGTCCCGGCCAGCTGGTCGGCTACCCGATCCTGGACCTCAAACCGGACCGCAGGGACTTGCACCGCTATCTGCGCAGCCTGGAGGCCGTGCTCGTCCGGGCGCTCGGCGCGTTCGGCCTGCACGGGGAGCGCGACGAGCGTGCCACTGGGGCATGGGTCGGCGGGGCCAAGGTCGCCGCCATCGGAATCCGGGTCTCGTCGGGGTGGATCACCTCGCACGGCTTCGCGCTCAACGCCGACACCGATCTCTCCTGCTTCGACGCCATCGTGCCGTGCGGGCTGCACGGGCGGCCCGTCACCAGCCTCAGCCGGCTCCTCGACCGGCGCGTCACCCCCGAGTTGGCGGCCCCTGCGGTCGTGGCCGCGATGGTGGCGGAATTCGGCTACGGCTCCGTGGACGATCCCGGCGGCGCGAACTCGAAGTAGTCGAAGTACCGCTCGTATCTCTCCCGCTGCTCCTCGAGCCACGCCTCGAAACCGGACGGGCCCGGTTCCGGCTGCGCCGACTGCTCCTGCGCGGCCCGCTGCGCGAGCTCGTCGACGTACTCGTTGCGGGGATCGCCGGCGTGTCCCCGGACCCACCGCCACGTCACGTCGTGCCCCGCCGCGATCCCGTCCAGCCGCCGCCAAAGCTCCAGGTTCTCGATCGGCCCGCCCTTTCGCTTCCACCCGCGGCGCTTCCAGCCGGGCATCCATTCGGAGGCCCCCTTCACCAGATACTGCGAGTCGGATACGAACACCACGCGCCGCCGCCCCTTCAGCGCCGCCAGCGACACGATCGCGCTCATCAGCGCCATCCGGTTGTTGGTCGTCGAGGGTTCGGAGATCCACAGGTCGCGGCGCTCCCACCGGTCCCGCGTCCAGTATTCGAGCAGCGCCGCGGCTCCTCCCGGACGGGCGCGCCCGGCGAACTGATTGCCGAGACATGACTCGTCGGCGTGTATGTAGACCTCGTACCCGCTTGCCATGTGACCGCTCCCTGGGCGCGCGTTCCGGTGTGCCGGCGTTCCCGAAAAGATAGCGCCCCGCACCGCCCGATGATCAACGGATGATCCCGAGGCAGTCCGCGGATAAACCCGCTCGAATGCCGTGGGGGCCTTGTTCACGGGCTGCCGGGCCCGCGGCGGCGTTGACGTGTGGTTGGGCAGGGCTACATTCACCGGATGCCTTCCAGTCCAACTCGTGACGAACCGGTCCACTCAGCCTGCCTTCTGCTTGAGGACGGGCGGCGCTTCGACGGACTTCCACTCGGTCACGCCGGGGTTGCCGTCGGCGAAGTCGTATTCAACACCTCGATGACCGGCTATCAGGAGGTTCTCACCGATCCTTCCTACGCCGGACAGCTCGTGGCCATGACCTACCCGCTGATCGGCAACTACGGCACCAACCCGGAGGATGTGGAGTCGGCGCGGCCGCAGGTGTCCGGCTTCATCGTGCGCGAGGCGGCCCGGTTCCCCAGCTCCTGGCGGAGCCGCTCGGGCCTTCAGGACTACCTTGCGGCGCACCGGATCGTGGGGATCCAGGATGTGGACACTCGGGCGCTCACCCGCCATATCCGCAGCCAGGGCGCGATGCGCGGAGGGATCGCGGGCGGAGACATGCCTGTGGAGGAATTGCTCCGGCGCGTCCTCGCACACCCCCGGATGGAGGGGCTGGACCTGGCCTGCGGGGTGTCGACGGAGCGCCCCTATACCGTTGGGGCGGTGGGTGAGGAGCTCTACCACGTCGCCGCCTTCGACTTCGGCGTCAAGGCCAGTTCGCCCCGGTTGCTCTCCGAACGGGGATGCAGGGTGACGGTCCTGCCGGCCCGGGCGGACACGGCGGCGGTGCTGGAGATGGATCCCGACGGCCTCTTCCTCTCCAACGGACCCGGGGACCCGGCGGCGGTGGAGCGGACCGGCGAGACGATCCGCGAGGTGGCTTCCCGGGGTATCCCGGTGTTCGGCATCTGCCTCGGCCACCAGCTGATCGCCAGGGCCTTCGGCGGAGAGACCTTCAAGCTTCCGTTCGGACACCACGGGGCGAATCATCCCGTCATGAACCGGGACCGGCGGACGGTCGAAATCACGTCGCAGAACCACGGCTTCGCGGTTCGGGCAGGCGAAGGCCGCGAGGTCTCGGGGGCGCAGGAACTGAGGGTTACCCACAGCAACCTGTACGATGGCACCGTCGCCGGAATCGCTCACGAGAGCCTTCCGGTGATCGCCGTGCAGTACCATCCGGAGGCTGCGCCGGGTCCCCATGACAGCAGCTACCTCTTCGACGACTTCGTTTCGATGATGGCGGCGGCGTGCCGCGGAAAGGGCGGAAAACGTTCTGGTTGATATATTGGTTCATGAGATACCGAATACCTGGTGTCCCGGGCTGCCGTCGGTTTCGCGGCCGGATGCTGCAAGGAGGTTGAATGACGAAAGCCGACCTGGTTGAACAAGTTGCGGAGGCGATCGGGCCAGGGGTCACCAAGAGGGACTGCGCTCTGGTCGTCGACGGCTTTCTCAATGCGGTCAAGCACGCGCTCGCCAGTGGTCACGGCATCGAGATCCGGGGGTTCGGCACCTTCAAGGTGCGCGAGCGGAAGGCGCGGATGGCGCGCAACCCGAGGACGGGCGAACCCGTGACGGTACCCGCCCGCTCGACTCCGGTCTTCAAGCCTTCGAAATTCCTGCGCGCCCAGGTCGCCGAGGGCGCCGCCGGAACTTCGCGGCCCGGTTCGGGTGGCACTTCACACTGATCGTGACAGATCCGTGGACGTCACCGTACTTCTCTTTGCCGCGCACCGTGAGCTTGCGGGTGGAAGGGCCGACACGGTCGTGACGCTCCCCGAACGGTCGACCGTGGACGCGCTCCTGGCCGCATTGCGCGCCCGGGGAGGCGGGTGGGCGAGCCTGCCCCTCCGCGCGGCTGTCGCGGTCAACCGCAGCTACGCCAACGGGGACACCGTGCTCGTCGAGGGTGACGAGGTGGCGCTAATCCCGCCGGTAGCGGGGGGATGACCATGGTCTGGACCGAGATAACCACGGACAGCATCAACCCGAGCGATGTGCTCGCC